>NZ_JCALEJ010000039.1:0-25604 GCF_059813315.1 Mycobacterium sp. NGS11 | reverse complement strand
ACCGGCGCGGCTCGCCGCGCCAAAACTTCAGCCAACGCCTCGGCCACCTCGATCGCGTCGAGGGCCGACGGGCCGGTGCGATCGGCCAGCGTGCGCGGGAGCCCGACGACCACTTCGACGGCCTCGTATTCGGCGGCCAGCGCGGCCAGCCGCCGCAGATGCTTGCCGTTGCGGTCGCGGCGGACGGTTTCGACCGGGGTGGCCAGGATCGCGTCGGGATCGCTGCAGGCCACGCCGATGCGGACGCTGCCCACGTCGATGCCGAGCCGTCGCCCGCGCCCGGGATCCTGCTGCGGATCGCCGGGTCGGTCGGGCAAGCGATGCTGTGTCAAGACCACTCAATCGACCCGCGCTATCGCGGCGATCTCGGCACGCACCGCGTCGAGCGCCACGTCGATGGCTGCCGGATCCTTACCCGAACCCTGCGCCAGGTCGGCCTTGCCGCCGCCACGTCCGTCGACGGTTGCGGCGAGCTGCTTGACCAGGTCGTTGGCGCGAAGGCCGAGATCTTGGGCGGCCGGGTTGGCGGCGACCGCATACGGCACCGACCCGCCTTCGCCCTCGGCGATCAGGGCGACCACGGCGGGATCGCTGCCCAGCTTGCCGCGAATGTCACCGACCAGGGAGCGCAGGTCGGCCGCCGTCATCCCGCCCGACATTCGTTGCGCCACCACCCGGACGTTACCGATGCGCTCCGCGCCGGCCGCGGCGTTGGTCGCAGCCGCGCGCGCACCGGCCAGCCGCGCGCGTTCGAGTTCCTTCTCCGCCGCCTTGAGCCGCTCGACCAGGTTGGCCACCCGGGCGGGGACCTCGTCTGAGGGCACCTTCAGCGACGACGCCAGTCCCGCCATCAGCGCGCGTTCCTTGGCCAGGTGCCGGAACGACTCCAGCCCGACGTAGGCCTCCACCCGGCGCACGCCGGAACCGACCGACGATTCGCCCAGGATCGTCACCGGCCCGATCTGCGCCGAGTTGTGCACGTGCGTTCCACCGCAGAGCTCCAGCGAGAACGGGCCGCCGATCTCGACCACCCGGACCTCGTCGGGGTAGGCCTCGCCGAACATCGCCATCGCACCCATCGCCTTGGCCTTCTCCAGTTGCTCGGTGAACGTGTGCACCTCGAAGTCGGCCTGCACGGCCTGGTTCGTCACCTCTTCGACCTCGGTGCGCTGGCTCTCGGACAGCGGCCCCTGCCAGTTGAAGTCGAACCGTAGGTAGCCCGGCCGGTTCAGTGACCCGGCCTGAACGGCGTTGGGGCCCAACACCTGTCGCAGCGCCGCGTGCACCATGTGGGTGCCGGAGTGCCCCTGGGTGGCGCCGCGGCGCCACTGCGGGTCGACCGCGGCGACGACGGTGTCGCCCTCCACGAATTCACCCGACTCGACGTGAACCCGATGCACCCACAGGGTTTTGGCGATCTTCTGCACATCGGTGACCGCGGCGCGGGCGCTCTGTCCGGCGCCCGTCCCACTGATGGAGCCCTCGTCGGCGATCTGGCCGCCGGCCTCGGCGTACAACGGGGTACGGTCGAGCACGAGTTCGACCCGGTCGGCCCCTTCGGCGCCGTGGGTGACCACCGGAACCCGCTTGCCGTCGACGAAAATGCCCAGAATCTTTGCCTCGGAGGTCAGTTCGTCGAAACCGGTGAACTCGGTGGGCCCGGCGTCGACCAGTTCCCGGTAGGCGGTCAGGTCGGCGTGCGCGTGCTTGCGCGCGGCGGCATCGGCCTTGGCCCGGCGGCGCTGCTCGGCCATCAATTCCCGGAAGCCGACTTCGTCCACCCGCAGGCCGGCCTCGGACGCCATCTCCAGCGTCAGCTCGATCGGGAAGCCGTAGGTGTCGTGCAGGGTGAAGGCGTCCGAACCCGAAATCGATTTCGCACCAGAGGCTTTGGTGGTGCCCGCCACCTCGTCGAACAGCTTCGAGCCCGCCGTCAGCGTGCGATTGAACGCCGTCTCCTCGGCGACGGCGATGCGCCGGATGCGGTCGAAGTCGGCGACCAGTTCGGGATACGACGGGCCCATCGCGTCGCGCACGGTGGCCATCAGGTCACCGACGATGGGTCCCTCGATGTCGAGCAGCCTGGCCGAGCGGATCACCCGGCGCAGCAGCCGGCGCAGCACGTAGCCGCGGCCGTCATTGCCGGGTGTGACGCCGTCACCGATCAGGATGGCCGCGGTGCGGCTGTGGTCGGCGATGACCCGGTAGCGCACGTCGTCGTCGTGGTTGCCTACGTCGTATCCGCGCGGTGCCCGCGCGGCCGCGGCGTCGATGACGGGCCGCAACAGGTCCGTCTCGTAGACGTTGTGCACGCCCTGCAGGATGAAAGCGACCCGCTCCACACCCATTCCGGTGTCAATGTTCTTGCGCGGCAACGGTCCCAGGATCTCGAAGTCGGCCTTGCCGGTCCCCTCGCCGCGCTCGTTCTGCATGAACACGAGGTTCCAGATCTCGATGTAGCGGTCCTCGTTGGCGATCGGGCCGCCCTCGACGCCGAACTCCGGCCCGCGGTCGTAGTAGATCTCCGAGGACGGGCCGCACGGGCCGGGGATGCCCATCGACCAGTAATTGTCTTCCATCCCGCGACGCTGGATCCGGTCCTCGGGCAGCCCGGCGATCTCCTGCCACAGCCGCACGGCCTCGTCGTCGTCGAAAAAGACTGTCGTCCAGATGCGTTCGGGATCGAGGCCGTAACCGCCCTGCTCGACGCTGTCGGTCAGCAGGGTCCACGCGAGTTCGATGGCGCGGCGCTTGAAGTAGTCGCCGAACGAGAAGTTGCCGGCCATCTGAAAGAACGTGTTGTGCCGGGTGGTGATACCGACCTCGTCGATATCGGGGGTGCGGATGCACTTCTGGATGCTGGTGGCGGTTGAGTATTCGGGGGTTCGGGCGCCCAAGAAGTAGGGCACGAACTGGACCATGCCGGCGTTGACGAACAACAGGTTGGGGTCGTCGAGGATCACCGACGCGCTCGGCACCTCGGTGTGCCCCGCCTTCACGAAATGATCAAGAAACCGTTTCCTGATCTCGTGTGTCTGCACTTTCGGAGTCCGCTTCTTCTGAGTTACTTCGACGTCTGCATCCCAGCCTATTCGCCGGCGCATGGGAAGCCCGTCTAACGACGCATTTCGACCGCTCACAGTACCTGCCCCGGCGCGACGCGCACCGAGGCGCTAACCCTCCAGGAAGCTCAGCCGGACCGAGCGTTGCGGGTTGTCGCGGTTCAGGTCGACCAGGACGATGCTTTGCCACGTGCCCAGCATCGGCTCACCGGCCGATACCGGAACCGTCACCGACGGCGCGACGAGCGCCGGCATCACGTGGTCGGCGCCGTGACCCGCGGAGCCGTGCGAATGCCGGTAACGATCGTCGCGCGGGAGCAGCCGCTCCAGCGTGTCGACCAGGTCGTCATCGGAACCGGCGCCCGTCTCGATGATGGCGACCCCGGCCGTGGCGTGCGGCACGAACACGTTGCACAGGCCGTCACCCCGCGACCAGCAGAACCCGCGCACCGCCTCGGTCAGATCGACGATTCGGCGCCGCGAGGTGTCCACGTCCAACACATCCGTATGCACCCGGCCAAGCCTACGGCGCGAGCCTCGAGGCCGGCCAATGCGTTGTGAGCGCTGTCACGACATCTGAACGCAGCGGAGAAGCTTTTCGAAAGCGTTGCGGCGACTAATCGGCAGGAGGAAGGTAGCGGGTGGGACCGGTGGCGCCACCGGGGCGCCGCCCCGACACAGGAGGGGCCGACCGTGTACGCACGCTCCACCACCATCCAGGCGCAACCCCTGTCCGTCGACATCGGCATTGCGCACGTTCGCGATGTCGTCATGCCCGCCCTCACCGAGATCGATGGGTGTGTGGGGCTGTCGCTGTTGGTCGACCGGCAATCCGGCACCTGCATCGCCACCAGCGCGTGGGAATCGATCGACGCGATGCGTGCCAGCGCCGAGCAGGTCGCACCCATCCGGGACCGCGCCGCGCTGATGTTCGACGGCAGCGCGCGGGTCGAGGAATGGGACATCCCGCTCCTGCACCGCGACCACCCCTCCCGCGCGGGGGCGTGCGTGCGGGCCACCTGGCTCAAAGTGGTGCCCGACCAGCTGAACCGGTCGCTGGAGTTCTACCGGATGGCGGTGCTGCCCGAGATGCAGCATCTCGACGGGTTCTGCAGCGCCAGCCTGATGGTCGACCACCCCGCCTGCCGCCGCGCCGTGACCTGCTCCACGTTCGACTCCATGGAGGCGATGGCCCGCAACCGCGACCGCGCCAGCGAACTGCGCAGCAGGCGGGTGCGCGACCTGGGCGCCGAAGTGATCGACGTCGCCGAGTTCGAGCTGGCGATCGCGCACCTGCGGGTGCCCGAGCTCGTCTAGCGCGTCACGGCCGGTTCAAGGCAAGGCGTCGCCGGGGAAGCCGCGGCAGGCGTGCACCTCGTAGGTGAAGACGCTCGCGGCGACCCCGGGGTCGTCGGCCATGATCGCCGCGGTGTCCTCGACCGTCGCCGCGAACACCCCGACGCCGCAGACGTCGGATTCGTCGCTGACCGGTAGGACCACCGCGAGCACGCCGTCGTCGCGCAGCCCGAAATTGCGCCGGCCGTGCTCCCAGATGACGCCCGCTGACGACTCGTCGGCGAACTTCGGGCCGCGCTTGAGGATCATCACGGTGTAGGGCCGGGCGGTGGGCAGCAGCGCGCCCATCTCCTCGTCGGTGAAGGTTTTCATGACGGTTTCCTTTTGTTGCGGATGATCGCGCGCAGCCGGTCGAGGCGGCCGGCCATCTCGCGCTCGCCGCCACGGCCGGTGGGCCGGTAGTAGTCGACCCCTACCAGCTCATCCGGTGGATATTGTTGTGCGACAACACCATCCGGGTGGTCGTGCGAGTACTTGTAGCCCTGCGCGTTGCCCAGTCCCGCCGCACCCGAATAGTGCCCGTCGCGCAGATGCGGCGGGACCAGACCGGCTTTGCCGGCCCTGATGTCGGCCATCGCCGCGGCCAGCGCCGTGGTGACCGCGTTCGACTTCGGCGCGCTGGCCAGATAAATCGTGCAGTGCGCCAGGGTGAGCTGCGCCTCGGGCATGCCGATCAGCGCCACCGTCTGCGCGGCCGCGACCGCGACCTGCAGCGCGGCCGGGTCGGCCATGCCGATGTCCTCGCTGGCCAGGATCATCAGCCGGCGCGCGACGAACCGCGGGTCCTCGCCGGCGACGAGCATGCGGGCCAGGTAGTGCAGCGCGGCGTCGACGTCCGAGCCGCGGACGGACTTGATGAAGGCGCTGATGACGTCGTAGTGCTGGTCGCCGTCGCGGTCGTAGCGCACCGCGGCCTCGTCCAGGGACTGCTCTACGGCCGCGACGGTCAGCTCGCCGCCGGGCTCGACCGCCTCGGCGGCGACCTCCAGCGCGGTCAACGCGCGCCGGGCGTCACCGGCGGCCAGCCGCACCAGCAGGTCGACGGCCTCGGGCGCGACCCGGGTCTGCCCGCCCAACCCGCGCGGGTCCTCGATCGCGCGCTGCACCACGATGCGGATGTCGTCGGCGCTCAGCGGCCGCAACTGCAGGATCAGCGAGCGCGACAGCAGCGGCGACACCACCGAGAAGCTGGGGTTCTCCGTGGTCGCCGCCACCAGCAGCACCACCCGGTTCTCCACCGCGGACAACAGCGCGTCCTGCTGGGTCTTGGAGAACCGGTGCACCTCGTCGATGAACAGCACCGTCTGCTCCCCGGACAGCAGCGCCCGGCGCGCGGTGTCGATCACCGCCCGAACGTCTTTGACGCCGGCCGACAGGGCCGACAGCGCCTCGAACCGGCGGCCGGTCGCCTGCGAGATCAGCGCGGCCAGCGTCGTCTTGCCGCTGCCGGGCGGGCCGTACAGGATGGCCGACGCCACCCCCGAACCCTCGACCAGGCGGCGCAGCGGGGATCCGGGCGCCAACAGATGGTCCTGGCCGACCACCTCGTCAAGCGATGCCGGACGCATCCGGACCGCCAGGGGTGCGCCGCCCGACACGCCCAGCCCATGATCGCTTGACTGCGGCGGGCCGGGCAGGTCAAACAGACCGTCGGACACGGCTTCAGGCATACCACGAAGCCGCGACACGGCGGCGCCTCATCTGGCACGGTCTGCACGGCCGTCGGATACTTGTTAAGTTCTGCGACGCATGCCCAGAACGTCGACGACGTAGGAGCGGCCATGAGCCAACCCCCGGAGTACCCCGGCAATCCGATCCGGCCGCAAGGCAACCCTGAGCCCTCCGGTTACCCGCCCCCCGGCTACGGGCCGCCCCCCGGCTACGGGCCACCCCCCGGCTCGGCGCCCCCCGGTTATGGCCCGCCGCCCGGATACGGGCCACCGCCCGGCTACGGCCCGCCCCCCGGTTATGGCCCGCCCCCCGGTTATGGCCCGCCCCCCGGATATGGGCCACCACCGGGCTACGGTGCACCCCAACAGCCCGGCTACCCGGGTTACGGCGGCCCGCAGCGGTTCAGCATCGGCGAAGCCTTCTCGTGGGCGTTCAACAAGTTCGGTAAGAACGCCGTGCCGCTGATCGTCGCGTTGCTGGTGTACGCCGTGGCCGGGCTGATCCTGTACGGCCTGGTATTCGTGCTGTTGGGCGGCGCCGACGCGTCGACGAGCAATGCCGACGGAAACTACGGCGCATCGTTTACGGGAAGCATGGGCGGCGTCGGCGCGATCGTCCTGCAGATCGTGATCTTCGTCTACACCATCTTCGTCCAGGCGGCATTCCTGTCGGGCGCCCTTGACATAGCGGACGCCCGGCCGGTGACGGTCAGTTCGTTCTTCAAGCCGCGCCACTTCGGCAACGCGCTTCTGGCCGCGGCACTGCTCAGCGTGATCAGCGTGGCCCTGGATGCGGTCTCGCTGATCCCGCCGACGATTCTGTTCAACCTGGTGGCGCTGTTGGCGGTCGCGGTCTTCAGCTTCTTCGCGCTGTTCACCATCGCCTTCGCGACGGATCGCGACCTGCCGCCGATCGAGGCGCTGAAGGCAAGCTTCACCACGGTCCGCTCCGACATCGGCAGCGCCTTGCTGTCGTGGCTGGTGCAGTTCGCGATCGTGCTGGTCGGTGCCTTCCTGTGCTTGGTGGGGCTCGTCGTCGCCGCCCCGGTGGCGCTGTTGATCCAGGTCTACACCTACCGCCGGCTGTCCGGCGGGCAGGTCGCGCCGTGAGTCCGCTGACCGTCACCGTCGGCTGAGGCGGCTTCGCTGCCTCGGTCATAAGGCCGGCCCACCAATGACATTCGCCACCGGCGCGCCGTCAGGGCCCGGCACCGCGCGCTACGACGCGGATCGCCTGCTGGCCGGATACCGCGCCGCGCGCGCCCAGGAGGCGCTCTTCGATCTGCGGCACGGTCCGGCGCGCGGGTATGACGAATTCCTCGACCGCGACGGCAACGTGCGACCGGCGTGGGCCGAGCTGGCCGACGCCATCGCGGAGCGCGGCCGCGCCGGCCTGGACCGGCTGCGCTCGGTGGTGCACGACCTCATCGACAACGACGGCATCACCTACACCGACGTCGCGCCCGACGGTCGCGGCCAGGAGCCCAGGCCCTGGCAGCTGGACACGCTGCCGATCGTGCTGTCCGCGGCCGACTGGGAGGTGCTCGAGACGGGCCTGCTGCAACGGTCGCGGGTGCTCGACGCCGTACTGGCCGACCTGTACGGGCCGCGCAGCCTGCTCACCGAGGGCGTCCTTCCCCCCGAACTGCTGTTCGGCCATCCCCGGTACGTGCGCGCCGCCAATGGAATCGAAATCCCCGGGCGCCACCAGCTTTTCATGCACGGCTGCGATGTCAGCCGGCGTCCGGACGGCACTTTCGTCGTCAATGGCGACCGCACCCAGGCGCCCTCAGGGGCCGGCTACGCGCTGGCCGACCGGCGCGTCATCGCGCATTCGGTTCCCGACCTCTACGAGCGAATCGCGCCCCGGCCGACGACTCCGTTCGCGCAGGCGCTGCGGCTGGCGCTGATCGACGCCGCACCCGATGACGCCCAGGATCCCGTCGTGGTGGTCCTGTCCCCGGGTATCTACTCGGAGACCGCATTCGACCAGGCCTACCTGGCCACCCTGCTGGGTTTCCCGATGGTGGAAAGCGCCGACCTGGTGGTGCGCGACGGCATGTTGTGGATGCGCTCGCTGGGCACCTTGAAACGCGTCGACGTCGTCCTGCGCCGGGTCGACGCGGACTACACGGACCCGCTGGATCTGCGCGCCGATTCCCGGCTCGGGGTGGCCGGTTTGGTGGAGGCCCAGCACCGCGGGACGGTGACCGTGGTCAACACGCTGGGCAGTGGAATTTTGGAAAACCCTGGGCTGCTGCGTTTTTTGCCCGCGATGGCCGAGCATCTGCTGTCGGAAACGCTGCAGTTGCCGAGCACCGAGGTCTACTGGGGCGGCATCGCCAGTGAACGCTCACACCTGCTGGCGAACCTGCCGTCGTTGTTGGTGAAGTCCACCATCGGTGACACGACCCTGGTCGGGCCGGCACTATCGTCTGGGCAGCTGACCCGGTTGGCCGCCCGCATCGAGCAGATGCCGTGGCAGTGGATCGGCCAGGAGCTGCCGCAGTTCTCGTCCGTGCCGACCGACCACGCCGGTGTGTTGTCCTCGGCGGGCGTCGGCATCCGCTTGTTCACCGTCGCCCAGCGCGGCGGCTACGCGCCGATGATTGGCGGCATCGGTTACGTGCTGGCCCCCGGGCCCGCCGCGTACACGCTGAAAACCGTTGCGGCCAAAGACGTCTGGGTGCGCCCCACCGAGCGGGCGCACGCCGAGGCGATCAGCCTTCCGACGCCCGGGCCGTCGGCCAAGACGGCCGCGGGCACCTGGGCCGTCAGCTCCCCGCGCGTGCTGTCCGACCTGTTCTGGATCGGCCGCTACGGTGAGCGCGCGGAAAGCATGGCGCGACTGCTGATCGTCGCCCGCGACCGGTTCCACGTCTACCGCCACCACCAGCACAGTGCGGAAAGCGAATGCGTGCCGGTGCTGATGACCGCGCTGGGCCGCATCACCGGAACGCCTGACAGCGATGGCGACCACGCCGAGATGATCGCCATCGCCCCCTCCACGCTGTGGTCGCTCACCGTTGATCCGAACCGGCCCGGCTCGCTGGTGCAGTCGGTGGAGGGTTTGGCACTGGCCGCGCGGGCGGTGCGCGACCAGATGTCCAACGACACCTGGATGGTGCTGGCCGGGGTGGAGCGCGCGCTGGCGCTCAAAAGCGATCCGCCGGAATCACTTTCGGAGGCCGACGCGGTGCTCACCGGAGCGCAGACCCAGACGCTGGCCGGCATGCTGACCCTGTCGGGGGTGGCCGGCGAGTCGATGGTGCGCGACGTGGGCTGGACGATGATGGACATCGGCAAGCGGATCGAACGCGGGCTGTGGCTGACGGCGCTGCTGCAGGCCACCCTGACCGTCGCCCGCGGCGCCGCGGCCGAACAAACCGTCATCGAATCCACGCTGGTGGCGTGCGAGTCCTCGGTCATCTACCGGCGCCGCACGGTGGGCAAGGTCAGCGTGGCCGCCGTGGCCGAGCTGATGCTGTTCGACGCGCAGAATCCGCGGTCGCTGCTGTACCAGCTGGAGCGGCTGCGCACCAATCTCAGGGACCTGCCCAGCTCATCGGGATCGTCACGCCCGGAACGGTTGGTGGACGAGATCGGCACCAGGTTGCGGCGCTCGCACCCCGCCGAGCTCGAACGGGTCAGCGACGATGGCCGGCGTGCCGAGTTGGCGGAGCTGCTCGCGTCGGTGCACGCCGAGCTGCGCAACCTGGCCGAGGTCATCACCGCTACGCAGCTGGCGTTGCCCGGCGGCATGCAACCGATTTGGGGTCCCGACCAGCGACGCGTGATGCCCGCCTAGCCGGACGACGATGCACCCGCGCAGCGGGGTGAGGAGGAGTCCGGCAATCCTGCCTAGTCCCGTTCTCGCCCAACACGTTTCATGCCTTCTATGCCGCATGCTCCGCGGTGAGGCCGTGGTAGCGGTGCGGATCGGGCAGTCGCCGTCGCCGCACCATGTGCACCAGCGCCAGGACCGACAGCGTGGCGGCGTAGATGCACCACAGCGACGCGAACGCGTTCACGTAGAGGACGGCGACCACGACGAGCCCCACCAGGTTGGCCAACCCGAACACCACGATGGAGCGATAGCCCGACAACAGTGCCGGGCCGATGACGGCGATGACGTAGAGCACCGCCCACACGTAGCCACCGTGAACGCCGGTCTGGTATTGCAGCGCATGGGGACCCTTCGTCACTTCGACCGGTTCGGTGAGCACGACGACAGCCAGATAGGCGGACACGACGGTGCCGAGCACCGCGAACGGCGCCACCCGAAGGCGGGCGCCACGCGGTTCCAGCAGCAGAATCGCCCACGGCACCAACGCCGGAAGCAGCGGCAGCGCGATGAAGACGTACGCGCGCGTCGCCAGGTGGATCAGCCCCGCCGAGAACAAGCCGTCCGGCCACACCGCCGCCTCGATGAACTGGTGGACCGCGAACACCGTCGGCAACAACGCGAATGGCACTTCGCGCCAGTGCCTCACCTCGCGCAGGGTCGCGACGGCGACCGGGACGAGGGCGGCACCCACCACCAGATCCGCTGTGATCGAAAAGCACATCGTTAACCGGCCACCGAGGCGGGGCCGCGCGACTCCGATGTCACGTCGTCGACCACGGTGTGGATGAACCTCATCTTCTCCAGCACCGCGGCCGGGAGCACGAACGGGTACAGGTCGTCGTGGCCCATCGACCGGTTCACCATGTTCAGCGACCACGACAACGGCAACCACATGTCGATGATCGTCTGAAAAGCGCTGGGGCCCAAGGCGGGCCGGTCGAACGTGGCCGACGCCGGGGCCAGCCCGCACCACGCCGAGGTGTCCAGCGTGTCGCGGATGTGCAGGTAGTGGGCGAACGTCTCGGCCCAGTCTTCGGCGGGATGCATTGTGGCATAGGACGATACGAAGTGCTCCTGCCAGCCCTCGGGAGCGCCCTCGCTGTAGTGGCGATCGAGCGCCGCCTGATAGTCGGCTTCGTGGTCGCCGAACAGCTCGTTGAACCGCTCGACATAATCGGTGAACGGTGCGATCAGCCGGTAGTAGTAGTAATGGCCGATCTCGTGGCGGAAGTGACCCAGCAGGGTCCGGTACGGTTCGTCCATCTCCACCCGCAACTGCTCGCGGTGCGCGTCGTCGCCCTCGGCTAGGTCGATGGTGATGACGCCGTTCTCGTGCCCGGTCATCACCTGCTCGTGCGCGCTGGACAGCAGCCGGAAGGCCAGCCCGTAGTCGGGATCGCGGTCCCGCCCGACGATCGGCAGCTTCAGCTCGTGCAGCTCGGCGATCAGCCTGCGTTTGGCCGCCTCGGCCCTGGCGAACTCGGCCATCCCGGTGGTGTCGGCGTCGTTGGGCCGTTCGATCGTCAGCGCGCACGAGGGGCACAGCAGCCGGGGGTTGTTGACGGGAACCAGCCAATTGCATTCGGCGAGTAGCAGATTGGCGCACAGCTGATACTCGCTCGCGCGCACGAAGCCGGCGTGCTCGCCTGCATCGTCCTCCGCGATCACCAGCAATGCCATCTGGTCGAGCGAAAACCCCAGCGCGCTGCCGCAATTGAGACAGGTGGAGTTCTCGAAGGTAAGGCGCTGGCCACAATTCGGGCAGGTGAAGTCACGCATGCAGCACATCGCCTTCGAAGGGCACCACGTCGACGGCGACGTCGATCGCGCTGTGTGCCGAGTCGGTGTAGATGATGCCCCGCAGCGGCGGGACGTCCGCGTAGTCACGGCCCCGTCCCACGACGATGTAGCGCTCGTCGACCATCTGGTCGTTGGTGGGATCAAGCCCCAGCCACTCGAATTGCCCGGGCCGCTGCCGAGTCCAGACCGCTGCCCACGCGTGGGTGGCGTCGATGCCGATCATCCGATCCTTTCCGGGTGGCGGGTCGGTGGCCAGGTATCCGGAGACGTAACTGGCCGCCAACCCGTTGGCTCGCAGGCAGGCGATCGCCAGCCTGGCAAAGTCTTGACATACCCCTTCGCGGGCGGCCAGAACCTCGTTGACTCCGGTGGAAATCGTCGTCGACCCCGATCGGTAGGTGAAGTCGGTGAAGATGCGCGACGTCAGATCTCGCAGCACTTCGATGAGAGGACGCCCGGGGAGGAAGCTGGCGGCCGCGTAGTCGCGAATGTCGTCGGTGATCTCCGGCGGATTGAGGTCCAGGGTGAACTCGGTCGCCAGGGCTGCGCCAGGGCCGGTCGGCCGGGCCGCCTCCCACGGCTGGGCCGCGGTGTCAGGATCCGGGCGGTGCGGATAGACGTCGACGATGGAATCGCTGGTCACCTTCAGGGTGCGGTGCGGCTCGGTCACGTGGAAGTAGGAGCTGGTGTTGCCGTAGCTGTCCACACTGGTGGAGCTGTCGGCGGGGGCCGGCTCGATGATCAGCTGATGCGCGACACAGCGCTGCCGCAGCGAGTCGCGCGGCGTGAGGAACCCGCGCCCATACGAGCCGGTCACGATGTCGGAGTAGCGATACTCGGTGCGGTGGGTCACCCGGTGTCGGCGGGCGACCCCGGCCCCTGGTTCGCCTGGATCTGCTGGCAAGCCCTTCTCCCTCCTCACCGCTGATCTCATCACATGCCCGCCCCCTGCGTAGGGCCCGCGGAATGCCCAGTCGCCCACCGTTTGCCAATCCGACGGCACTGGCGCCAAAACGGGAGCACAATCGTGATGTGGCCACCTGGGGCGAGGTCGCCCGCATCGTCGGTGAGCTGGCACTCACCTCCGAGCCGTCGCCGCACGACTGGCGGGTCGGCAAGAAACTGCTGGCCTGGGAGCGGCCGCTGCGGCCCTCCGAGCGCGAGGCGCTGGAACGCACCGGGCCCCAGCCGCCGCGGGGCGACATCCTCGGGGTCCGGGTGTCGGACGAGGGCGTCAAGTTCGCGTTGATCGACGACGAGCCGAGGGTCTACTTCACCACCCCGCATTTCGATGGCTATCCCGCGGTGTTGGTCAACCTCGCCGAGATCTCGGTGCGCGACCTCGAGGACCTGATCACCGAGGCGTGGCTGACCCAGGCGCCGCGGAAACTGGTTCAGGAGTTCCTGGCCGACTCGCGCTGAAACGCTCAGACGTGCCGAAGGTCGATGACGCGCTGCAAATCGTCGATGCAGGCGCTGACGACGTCGGCGAGCAGCAGGTGCGTCTTCTGATGCGCCCCGGCCTGTAATTCCGCGGCGTGATGACGCGCCGACGCCGTGTAGGCGCAGGCGCCGGCGGGATCGGAGTCGGCCAGCGCGGTCGCGGCCGCCAGCACGACCAGCACGGTGGGCACCGGCTGCGGAAGGCGTTCGCCGGCCGGGATGGGATCGGGGCCGGGCGAGACGGCGCGGGCCAGTTGCAGCACCGAGCCGGCCAGCAGGGCCACGTGCACCGCCTGGTGATCGGCGGCTTCGATCGTGGTGCGCAGTACCCAGCGTCGCGGCGCGATGGCGACGACGTGGCGGGCCGTGGTGCGCGCCTCGAGCAGCCCGCTGAGCTGTTCGTGCACTCGATCCACCGCCGTCAGCGGCCAGTCCGGCGGCGGGTCTTTGCGTCCGGCCGCGACGTCCGCGGCGCGCGCCAATACGTCGTGCAGCGTCCCGAGCACGCCCACCCGGGCATTGCGCAGCACCGTCAGCGGGTCGGCGGGAAACAGCAAGACGGCGAACACGATGGCCACCGCACCGCCGACCAGCGCGTCGAAGATGCGCTCCAGTCCGACGCCGCCGTGGTACAGGGCCAGCACCAGGATCGCCGACACCACGGTCTGATTGGCGAACATCATCCCGTGTCCGATGAAGCCGCCCCCGATGAACACCGCGGCGGCCAGCGCCACCAGCGCGGCGACCGCGATGGGTAGTTCGCCCGGCCCGAGCAGGCCCTGCACCAGCGAGCCCACTCCGATTCCCAGCGTCACCCCGATCATCATCTGGACGGCGCGTTGCGCGCGCAGCACGTTGCTGGTCGACAACGACACCGCGGCGGCGATCGGCGCGAAGAACGGCTGCGGGTGCTCCAGGACGTCGTGGGCCAGGTACCAGGACAGGCCCGCGGCCAGCGCGGTCTGGAGCAGGTTGAACCACACCACCCGCAGCCGCTTGCCGCCCGCGCGCGCGGCGGCGAGAACCAGAGATGGCATCGCTCGCCGCGTACCGCCCACCGGCTAGGTCCGGTTTAACTCGAACAGCGGAATCACCCGGGTGGTCTTGGCCTGGTATTCCGCGAAGCCCGGCGCGACGGCGGTGATCTTGTCGAAGAGCGCTGCCCGCTCGTCGGCGGGAAGCTCGCGGGCGGCGACGTCGAACGCGTCCGTGCCGATCTCCACGCGCGCCTGCGGATTGGCCCGCAGGTTGTGCACCCAGGCGGGGCTGACCGGGGCGCCGGCGAAGGAGCCGATGATGATGAGCTTGCCGTCGACGCGGAAGTAGGCCAGCGGCGACACCCGCGGCTGACCGGACTTGGCGCCGGTCGTGTGGAGCAACAGCAGGTTGGCGCCCTCGAACTGGCCACCGACCACGCCGTCGTTGGCGCGGAATTCGTCGATGATGCTCTTGTTGAACGCGTTGACGGTCTCGGCGTCAGGGGTTTCGGTCATTTCCTGTGAACCTTGTCGGGCTTGGCGTCTATTCCGGACTTCGTCTCTCAGCAGCGCCGTCAACGCTAGCCGCTCGACGATTCGCGTAGTCCGCGACGCCCGGCAGTTCCCGAAATATTGCACATGTGTCTAAAGACACGCGGTAGCATCAGCTAGCCCGCGGTAGTTGACCTACGCGGCCACCTCACCAGCAGAAAGGTGTGACTCATGAAGACGAAGATCACCAAGAGAACGCTGCGCGCCGCTGCCCTGGCCGTGATGCTGATCGGTGTGATGCTGGGATCGTCGAGCTGCATCATGATCGAAGGCGGTACGGTCTGCGCCGCACTTCGCGCCGGCTGCTAGTGGGCCTGGCCACTAGCTAGGTCAAGACGTCTTAAGCTGCGGCTTGGCGTCTATTCCGGACTCCTTGCGCTGCTGGGCGGTGATCGGCGCCGGTGCTTCGGTGAGCGGGTCCACGCCGCCGCCGGTCTTCGGGAAGGCGATGACCTCGCGGATGGAGTCGACCCGGGACAGCAGCGCGTTGATCCGGTCCCAACCGAACGCGATGCCGCCGTGCGGCGGTGCGCCAAAGGTGAAGGCCTCCAGCAGGAATCCGAACTTCTCCTGGGCCTCGGCCGCATCCAGCCCCATCACCGCGAACACCCGCTCCTGGATGTCGCGGCGGTGGATACGGATCGATCCGCCGCCGATCTCGTTGCCGTTGCAGACGATGTCGTAGGCGTCGGCGAGCACCGCGCCGGTATCGGTCTCGATGGCGTCCTCATGCCCGGGCTTGGGTGAGGTGAACGCGTGGTGCACGGCGGTCCACGCCCCCGACCCGACGGCGACGTCGCCGGCGGCGGTCGCGTCATCGGCGGGCTCGAACAGCGGCGGGTCCACCACCCAGACGAACGCCCAGGCGTCCGGATCGATCAGGTCCAGCCGGTGTGCGATCTCGCCGCGGGCGGCGCCCAGCAGCGCACGCGAGGGCTTGGCCGGGCCCGCGGAGAAGAAGACGCAGTCGCCCGGCTTCGCCCCGACGTGCGCGGCCAGGCCGTCACGTTCGGCGTCGGACAGGTTCTTGGCGACCGGCCCCCCCAGCGTGCCGTCGTCGGCGATCAGGACGTAGGCCAGCCCGCGGTGGCCCCGCTGTTTGGCCCACTCCTGCCAGCCGTCCAGCGTGCGCCGCGGCTGTGACGCCCCGCCCGGCATCACCACGGCACCGACGTAAGGCGCCTGGAAGACGCGAAATGTGGTGTCCTTGAAGAACTCTGTGCAGTCGACCAGCTCGAGCCCGAAGCGCATGTCCGGCTTGTCGGAACCGAATCGCCGCATCGCGTCGGCGTAGCTGATCCGCGGGATCGGCGTCGGAATCTGGTAGCCGATCAACGCCCACAACGCGACCAGGATCTCTTCGGAGATGGCGATGATGTCCTCGGCGTCGACGAAGCTCATCTCCATGTCCAGCTGGGTGAACTCCGGCTGACGGTCGGCGCGGAAATCCTCGTCGCGATAGCAGCGGGCGATCTGGTAGTAGCGCTCCATGCCGGCCACCATGAGCAGCTGCTTGAACAGCTGCGGGCTCTGCGGCAGGGCGTAGAACGAGCCGGGGTGCAGCCGGGCCGGCACCAGGAAGTCGCGGGCCCCTTCCGGGGTCGAGCGGGTGATGGTCGGGGTTTCGATCTCGACGAAGTCATGCTGGGAAAGCACCGACCGCGCCGCGGCATTCACCTTGGAGCGCAACCGGATTGCCTCGGCCGGCCCGTCGCGGCGCAGGTCCAGGTAACGGTACTTCAGCCGCAGCTCCTCGCCGGCGGGCTCGTCGAGCTGGAACGGCAGCGGGGCGCTCTCCCCTAGCACCGTCAGCGACGTGGCGTTGACCTCGATGTCGCCGGTGGCGATCTCCGGGTTGGCGTTGCCCTCGGGGCGGATCTCGACGACACCGGTGACGGCGACACAGAATTCGGCGCGCAGCCGGTGCGCCTGCGCCAGCACGTCCTCGGCGCGGAACACCACCTGGGCGATGCCCGAGACGTCGCGCAGGTCGATGAAGATGACGCCGCCGTGGTCGCGGCGGCGGGCCACCCAGCCCGTCAGCGTCACCTGCTGCCCGGCGTCGCCACTGTCCAGCGAACCCGCGGCATGACTGCGCAGCACAAAACACTCCTCTTCACCTGGCCAGAACGAGTGCCCAGTCTAAAGGAGGTAATTTCGATGCCATCGCCACAGACGCTGCTACCAACATCGCCCTGGTCGGTCCCGGCGCCGTCGGCACGACGGCCGCCGCCCTGCTGTACCGGGCGGGCCATTCGGTCATGGTGTGCGGTCGCACCCCGCGCGACGCCATCGAGCTGCGGCCCGACGGATCGGATCCGATCGTCGTTCCCGGGCCGGTGCGCACCGACCCCGCCGAGGTGACCGAGCCGGTGGACGTCGTGCTGCTGGCCGTCAAGGCCACCCAGAACGACGCCGCGGCCGACTGGCTGGCCAGGCTGTGCGATGTCCACACCATCGTCGTGGTGCTGCAAAACGGCGTGGAGCAGGTCGAGCAGGTGCAGCCGCACTGCCCGTCCTCGCCCGTCATTCCCGGGATCGTGTGGTACTCGGCCGAGACCCAGCCCGACGGCTGGGTGCGATTGCGCACCGAGGCGGCCCTGGTCCTGCCCAGCGGCCCGTCCGGGGAGACCGTCGCCGAACTGCTGCGCGGCGCCGGTTGCCGGGCGGACTGCGACCCCGACATCATCACCGCGGCCTGGCACAAGCTGCTGACCAACGCACTGGCCGGGTTCATGGCGCTGGCGCGGAGGCGGTCGGGCATGTTCCGCCGCGACGACGTCGCCGCGCTGTCGCGGCGGTATGTGACCGAGTGCCTGGCCGTCGCGCGGGCCGAGGGCGCCCGGCTGGCCGACGGGGTGGTCGACGAGTTGGTCGACATGTTCCGCAACGTGGCCGAAGACCTGAGCACGTCGATCCTCACCGACGCCGAACATCAACGGCGGATGGAATGGGATGTCCGCAACGGCGTGATCATTCGCAAAGGCCGGGCCCACGGGCTGGCCACGCCGATCAGCGACGTCGTAGTGCCCTTACTGGCCGCGGCCAGCGACGGCCCCGGCTAAGTTGTTGTCATGTTCCCCTGCGAACGCGTCGATACGAGCTTCACCGACGCTGATTCCGTTGAGGCCCGTTTCCGGTTCCGCAACAGCGTCGACCTGGCCATCACGCCCGAGCAGCTGTTCGAGGTGCTTTCCGATGCCGAGTCGTGGCCGCGGTGGGCGAAGGTGATCACCAAGGTGACCTGGACCAGCCCCGAGCCGCGCGGCATCGGGACCACCCGCGTCGTCGAGATGCGCGGCGGCCTCGTCGGCAACGAAGAATTCCTCGCCTGGGAGCCGTTCACACACATGGCATTTCGGTTCAACGAATGCTCGACCCGATCCGTGGCGGCGTTCGCCGAGGATTACCGGGTCGAGGCCATCCCGGGTGGCTGCCGGCTGACGTGGACGATGGCCCAGAAACCGGCCGGCCCGGCGAAGCTGGCGATGGCCGTGGTGGGCCCACTGCTGAACCTGGCCCTGCGCCGCTATCTGCGCAACCTGCGCAGCTATACCGACTCCCTTGCGACCCGGCAACGTTAGGAGCGTGTCATGACCTTCAACGAGGGCATGCAGATCGACACCAGCACTGCGTCCTCGTCCGGTGGGGGCGGGATGGGAATGGCCGTCGGGGGTGGTGGCCTCGGCCTGCTGATCCTCATCGGCGCGCTGTTCTTCGGCGTCGACCCCGGTCGCGTCATGAACTCGCAGCAGACCAACACCGGCGGGTACTCGGCGCCCGGCTTCGACCTGAGCCAGTGCAAGACCGGCGCAGACGCCAACAAGTACGTGCAATGCCGCGTGGTCGCCACCGGCAACTCGGTGGATGCGGTGTGGCATCAGCTGTTGCCGGGTTACACCCGGCCCCACGTCCGGCTCTTCACCGGTCGGGTGAACACCGGCTGCGGGGCGGCCACCACAGCGGTCGGGCCGTTCTACTGCCCGGTCGATCAGACGGCGTACTTCGACACCGACTTCTTCCAGGAGCTGGTCGATCGATTCGGTTCCAGCGGTGGGCCGTTCGCGCAAGAATATGTGGTCGCCCACGAATACGGTCACCACGTGCAGAACTTGCAGGGTCTGCTGGGCCGCTCGCAGCAGGGTGCCCAGGGCGCCGGCGGCAACGGCGTGCGCACCGAACTCCAGGCCGACTGCTACGCCGGGATCTGGGCGCACTACGCCTCCACGGTCAAGCAGGAGAGCACGGGCGTGCCCTACCTGGAACCGTTGAGCGACAAGGACATTTCCGATGCCCTCTCCGCCGCGGCGTCGGTGGGCGATGACCGCATCCAGAAGGAATCCACCGGGCGGGTCAATCCCGAGTCCTGGACGCACGGTTCGTCCGAACAGCGGCAGAAGTGGTTCACCACCGGCTACCAGACCGGTGACCCGAAGAAGTGTGACACCTTCTCCGCGCCCGACTTGGGTTAGGCGTTAGTCAGCAAGCCCCGCAACTCGGCGCGGCCCCGCTCGTCCAGTGGCAACAGCGGCGCGCGCGGGTCGCCGACCGGGAAATCGAGCAGCTCCAGGCCGGCCTTGACCGTGGTCGCCAGCCCGCCGGCGACGATGAAGGTGAGCAACGGCTTGAGGTCGTCGTAGAGCTTCTGCGCGGTGTCGAGGTCTTGCGCGCGCACCGCCTCGTACAGGTCGATGCAGGGCTGTGGCCGCAAATTGGGTGCGGCCGTGCACCATCCGGACGCCCCGGCCTTCAGCGCGTCGAGTACCAGCGGGTTACTGCCGTTGTAGAAGGGCAGCCGGTTGCCGGATAGTTCGGCGATGCGCTGCATGCGGGCCAGGTCGCCGGTGGATTCCTTGACCATGGTGACGTTGTCGATGTTTTCGAACATGCGCACCAGCAATTCCGGAGGCATGTCGACACCACTGGTGGCCGGGTTGTTGTAGGCCATGATCGGGATCGAGATGGCGTCACCGATGCTGCGGTAATGCTGGAAGATCTCGCGCTCGGTGAGTTTCCAGTAGGACACCGGCAGGATCATCACCGCGTCGGCCCCGGCCTGCTGCGCGTACTGGGCGCGCCGAATGGTCTTGGCGGTGGTCACATCCGACACCCCGACGATCACCGGGACGCGGCCGGCGACCGTGGCGATGGTGGTGTCGACGACGGTGTCGAATTCGGGTTCCTCGAGGTACGCCAGTTCACCCGTGCTGCCCAGCGGCGCGATCGCGTGAACGTCGGCGGACACCAACCGCTCCACCAGCGCGGCCAGCCGTTCGGTGTCAATCCCGTTATCGGAGAACGGGGTCACCGGGTAAGCGATGATGCCGTGGATCTTGGGCTCGGTCACTGCTCGGCTCCTCAGCTGGTCAACACGTCGGGATGCCGGGCCAGCGCCCGGCGGGCGTAGTAGGCGAAGTTGGCGCGGCTGCGTTGCGGTGACAACGTCCAGTCATGGGCTTCGCGGGCAAGTTCTTCGGGCAGTTCCTTGACGGTGCCGGCGGCCATGGCGGCCAGCTGCAGCTTGGCGGCGCGCTCGATGAGGATTCCCAACGAGCACGCCTCCTCGACGCTGGCGCCGGCGATGACGTGGCCGTGATGCGCCAGCAGCACAGCCTTCTTGTCGCCGAGCGCGGCGGTGATGATCTCGCCCTCTTCGTTGCCGACGGGCACGCCCGGCCATTTCGGCAAGAATGCGCAGTCGCCGTAGAGCGGCGTGGTGTCCATGTGGGAGACGATCAACGGGACTTCCAGCATCGATAGCGCCGCCACGTGAAACGCGTGGGTGTGCACGATGCACTGGACGTCGGGCCGGGCGCGATAGATCCAGCTGTGAAACCGGTTGGCGGGGTTGGCAATTCCGTCCCCGTCGAGGACGTTGAGGTCCTCGTCGACCAAAAGCAGGTTGTCGTCGGTGATCTCGTCGAACCCCAGGCCCAGCCGCTGGGTGTAGTAGGTGCCGTCGGCCTCGGCGCGGGCGGTGATCTGGCCGGCCAGCCCCGAGTCATGCCCGGCGTCGAACAACGCCCGGCAGGTCAAGGCCAGCTTCTGGCGCGTGGTGAATTGCGCGTCGGCGACGTTCGCGGTCAACTGCTCCGCTGCCCGGCGCATCAAATCGGACTTCGAATCGGTGAACGTGCTGGCCATATCGGCTCCCTCGGCGGTATGACACGATAGTATCACTGTAGGAAACCTTGTGTCATGAGAGGGGTCGCCCATGACCGCACTGTTGCGCGCGGTCCGCAGGCAACGCGGCCTCACGCTCGAGGCGCTGGCCCAGCAGACCGGACTGACCAAGAGCTATCTGTCCAAGATCGAACGCCGACGCAGTACACCGTCGATCGCGGTGGCCCTCAAGGTGGCCAAGGCCCTCGAGGTCGACGTCGGGCGGCTGTTCGCCGAGGACGCGGCGCAGGAGAAGATCACCGTCGAACGTGCCACCGGCAGCGCCGACGGTGAGCGCTATCGGGTGCTCGCCTCGTCACTGCTGGGAAAGACGATGTCGCCGTTCGTGGTTCGCCCGACGGAGCAGCTGGCCGACGATCCTCATCCCACGCATGCCGGGCAGGAATTCATGTTCGTGCACGCCGGAACCATCGAATTCGACTATGGCGACCAGACATTCACACTCGAGGCCGGCGACAGCGCGTATTTCGACGCCTCGGTCAGCCATAAGATACGGGCCGTCGGCGTCGCACACGCCGAAGTCGTCGTCGTCGCGCATGCCGAACCCGGGAGCAGACCGGCGTGAGCATCGTCCATGTGGACGACGACGGTGTTCGCCATCAGCGAACGCGCGTCGATTACCCGGACTAGGTGTTCTTCCCTAGGCCGCGCAGGTGACGGTGGTGGTGGCGTCCTGCTGCGCGATCACCTGGCCGTCCACGGCGATCTCGCAGTGGAACGAGGCCGGACCGTTGCCCGAATCCGGCCAGTGCAGCATGCCGCTGGCGCTGATCCTCGCCGACTGGTTCGGGTTGGCCAAGGTGGCGGTGTAGGTGACCGGGGTTCCCGCGCTGAGCGGGGCCTGGACGCTGGTCATGAACTTCGACGGGTCCGCGTTGTAGGCCGCCTGGCTGGGGGGATCGGCATTCACGTAGTTGACGGTGGCGGTCACATTGTTGGGGCTCGTCACCGTGTAGGTCACCTGGTGGCCTTCCGCATGGGCCGTCCCCGCCGTCAGCACCGCCCCCGTGGCCGCTGCCAGCATCACCGCTGAGATCGCGCTCGCTGTCTTATGCACGTTCGTCATATCGAAAACGCTACCGGATTCGTTAGCGGCGGTTCGCTGTTTACCGGCAGCCGTGCCCGTGGTCGCGCGGCTGCGGTATGAAGCAAGCATGAGCGATGAGCCGCAGGCGGCACCGACACCGGCCGCTATCGCCGCAGCGCCGGTGACCCGCCGCCGGTTGCTGACGACCGGGGCGGTGTCGGCAGCCCTCGGGGTGAGCCTCGGGGGCGGCGTCGTGCTGCTGGGGTCCCGCCCGAGGAGCCCGATGGCCTGGCTGCAGCCCGATCGCCACGGCGCGCCACCGGTCGGCGGGCTGCACCTACAGTTCGGGAGGAACGCCGGCACCGAGGTGGTGGTCTCCTGGCACACCACCGACGCGGTCCGCAATCCGCGGGTCATGGTCGGGACGCCGACATCCGGCTTCGGCCGCACCGTTGCCGCGGAAACCCGCACCTACCGGGACGCGAAGTCGGGCACCGAGGTTCGCGTCAACCATGCACGGCTGACCAACCTGACCCCGGACACCGACTACGTGTATGCGGCGGTGCACGACGGCGCACAACCCGAGCCGGGCACGGTGCGCACCGCCCCGGTCGGCCGAAAGCGACTGCTGTTCACCAGCTTCGGCGACCAGTCCACACCGGCGCTGGCCAGGATGCCCGACGGCAGGTACGCCACCGACAACATCGGCTCGCCGGCCGCCGCCGACACCACGATGGCGATCGAACGGATGGGGCCGCTGTTCAACCTGATCAATGGCGACCTGTGCTACGCCAACCTGGCCCAAGACCGGGTGCGCACCTGGTCGAACTGGTTCGAGAACAACACCCGCTCGGCGCGACACCGGCCCTGGATGCCGGCCGCGGGCAATCACGAGAACGAGTTGGGTAACGGGCCAATCGGTTTCGGCGCTTACCAGGCCTTCTTCGCGGTTCCCGATTCCGGGTCGAGCCCGGAGACCCGCGGCATGTGGTACTCGTTCACGGCCGGCTCGGTGCGGGTGATCAGCCTGAGCAACGACGACGTCGCCTTCCAGGATGGCGGCAACTTCTATGTGCACGGCTACTCCGGCGGTGAGCAAAAGCGCTGGCTTGCAAAGGAACTCGCTGCGGCCCGGCGAGACCCTGACATCGACTGGGTCGTGGTGTGCATGCACCAGACGGCGATCTCCACCGCCGACAAGACCAACGGGGCCGACCTGGGCATCCGCGAGGAATGGCTGCCGCTGTTCGACCAATACCAGGTCGATCTGGTGGTGTGCGGCCACGAACACCACTACGAACGATCGCATCCGCTGCGCGGCACGCTGGGGACCGACACCCGCACGCCGATACCGGTCGACACGCGCAGCGATCTCATCGACGCCACGCGGGGAACGGTGCACCTCGTCATCGGCGGTGGTGGCACGTCGGCGCCGAGCAACGCGATGTTCTTCCCCGAGCCACGGTGCCGGGTGGTGACCGGTGTGGGTGCTTTCGATCCAGGGCTCAGACGCAAGGCCCCGCGATACGTCCTCGAGGACGCACCATGGTCGGCATTCCGCGACCGCGAAAACCCGTACGGCTTCGCGGCTTTCGACGTCGACCCGGGCCAGTCCGGCGGTAGCACCACGATCAAGGCGACGCACTACACGCTGCGTGGTCCGTTCGGTGAAGTCGCCGTCATCGACGAGTTCACGCTCACCAAGCCGCGCGCGGACGGGGCCGGCTAGCGCGGTTCAGGTCAAAACAACGTCGGCTGAACGGGTTCCGGCGCCGGCGCGACCGAGGCCGCCTGCGAGAACGGGCGGTGGTCGCCCGCCAGTCGATGCTTGGCGATCAGCGGTGCGGCCCGCTCCCGCAACGCGGCCCGATAATCCGGCGGCAAGTAGGCCCCGCGGCGGTACAGCTCGCGATAGCGGCCGACCAGCTCGGGATGCGAGCGCGCCAGCCATCCCATGAACCAGCCGCGGGTCGAACCGCGCAGATGCAGGCCGAAAACCGTGACGCCGCTGGCGCCGGCCGCCGCGATCTGGCCGAGCAGCCCGTCGAGGTGCTCCACGGAATCGGTGAGATGCGGCAGCACCGGCGCGACCATCACGTGACAGTCCAGCCCCGCGGCCCGGATGGCGCTGATCAGATTCAACCGGGCCTGCGGTGTGGGCGTGCCCGGCTCGACGTCCTGGTGCAGCTCTGGATCGCCGACGGCGAGTGACACCGCGACCGAGACCGCAACCTGCGCCGCGGCACTCGTGAGCAGCGGCAAATCGCGACGCAGCAACGTGCCCTTGGTCAGGATCGACAGTGGCGTGCCCGATTCGGCCAGGGCGCCGATGATGCCGGGCATCAGCGCGTAGCGTCCCTCCGCCCGCTGGTACGGGTCGGTGTTGGTGCCCAGCGCGACGGTCTCGCGCTGCCAGGAGGGCCGCCGCAGCTCGCGGCGCAGCACCTCGGCGACGTTGGTCTTGACGACAACCTGAGTGTCAAAGTCGTTGCCGCAGTTCAACTCCAGGTATTCGTGGGTGGGCCGCGCGAAGCAGTATCGGCACGCGTGCGAGCAGCCGCGGTAGCCGTTGACGGTGTAGCGGAACGGCAGCGCCGACGCGTTCGGCACCTTGTTCAGCGCGGACTTGCACACCACCTCGTGGAAGGTGATTCCGTCGAACTGCGGCGAGCGCACGCTGCGCAGGAAACCGATGCGTTGCAGCCCCGGCAACGACCCGTCCTCGACGGGCTTCCCGTTGACCGCGACGGCCTGGTTTGCCCACCGCATGCCCGCTATTCGAACATTAGTTCGAGTCTGAGTCAAGCACCGCGGCCGGTCAAACCATTGGCCGCCGATCAGAATGGCGGTGGATCGTCGTCGCCGTCGGCCGGTGGCGCGGGACCAACGTAGGCGGCCTCGCGTTCTCGGCGTTTCGCTTGCCGCGCTTGGTGGTTCTGCCTGCGTTCGGTGGCGATGCGTGCGGCGCGGTTTTGCGCGCGGGTGGTGCGACGTTTGGGCATCATCGCGGTGCGGTCGGCGCAGTAATCGGGTGGTGGCGCTACCGTCGTCGGTAGCTCGCCGGTGGGGGCGCACAAATTGGGAAACAGCAACGCGCTGCCGGGGGTGGTGATATAGATCTGCCCTGCCGGCGAGGTGAGGATCAGCGACCCGTCAGGAAGTTGCTTCTCGCGCCAGCCCCAAAAAGTTTTGACCAAATGATGAATGCGGCAGTAGCACTTGAGGTTTGACGCATGCGTGGGCCCGCCCTCGCTGTAGGGAATCGTATGGTCCACATCGCATTCGGTGGCCGGACAGTCGCACCCGGGCCAGCGGCAGGTCAAATCCCGGCACCGCACGAAATCGGCCAACGCCTTCGACGGCGCATAGCGCGACTCGGGCATCGAGTCGACCGGATGAATTAGCGGCACCAGCTTGGCCGAGGCGGCCAGTTCGGCTATCAGCTCCGGCGCGATCAACCCTTCGGCACCCATCTCGACGCCCGGCGCCTGGCCGCCATTCAACGTGGAATGCTCTGCGATGACATGGATTACCACCGGCCCGGTGGCGCGCCGTGTTGCCGCGGTGCAACCCGGGGACCCGCAGCGACAGCCCAACCGATCCGCCCCGGCAGCCAACGCGCCCACCGCATCGGCGCGGCGCTGCTCGCGGGTACGCGGATCATGCTCACACACCGTGCTTGCCAAC
>NZ_JCALEJ010000038.1:0-34342 GCF_059813315.1 Mycobacterium sp. NGS11 | reverse complement strand
GCCGGGTCGTCCCAGTCGATCACGGGTTTGCCCGCATTGTCATAGTCGTGGGCGCTGCAGTGGTGGGCCACCACGCCAGCCGCGCCTGGCACCTCACGGCGCACCCGGCGGATTGCCCCGATCAGCTGGTCACGGTGTCTTGGGTGGCCACCGCGTCCTCAAGCACGGTGGAATCCAACGCCCGACGCGTCTTACCGGCCAACACCCCCGTCGCTGCCACCACGGCCTTGACCGCCTCAAAGATCCGGTTAGGCCGATCCGAGGCCGCCAACCGGCGCCGCCAGTACGTCAGCGTGGTGGCATGAAACGCCCCCGCACTGACCGGCAACCCGCAGGCCGCTTTCCAGCGCAAATCAAACATGACGGCATCCACCGTCTCGCTATCAGAAAGCCCGTGTAAGGCCTGCAACGTGATCACCGTGGCCATCACGTCGGCTGGCACACTGGGCCGCCCCGGGCCCGTCGGGAACAGATCGGCGAACATCTCGTCTGGGAACAACGCTTGCCGATGCCCGGCCAAGAAAGCAAATACACTGCCCGCCTTCACAAGATGCCCAGCAACCGCCTCCGCATCCAGCAATTCCCGCTGACTATCCGAATGACCTTGCACCCCAAAATCATCGCCGACCACGCCGCCAACAACCCAACCGCCACGCCGATTTATTCAGTGCACTCATATCGCTAGTCTTAACTATAATGCTCCACGGCGACGCTCCGATATAGAGCCTCGCCTGTCCGGTCTCATCAAGGTATGAAACGGCGATCTCGGCATTACCCCGGCTGAGTACCTCGTAAGTGGATGTCCTTGGGTTTGCCTAACATGCGCGCCATGTTGGCCAATGGCGACTGTGTCGGTTCGGCCGAGTGCTCCACTGCCACATCTTTTTGGGGTAAGTACATAGGATCCCGCAGCGGCCCAGAGGCCAATGATCAACACCCAGACCCACCCGTGCCGGCGCACCAAAAAATCGGTTGACCAATTCGACACCAGTGAGCGGACCGCACGATCAGTACTTTCACTTCACGGCGTCCGACGCCGCGGCGTTTTGGCGGCCGCCCGCGTATCCACTAAAAAAGTTCTCACCTCCAAGCCCTATTAACCGTATCCCCGGTAATTCACAAGTCGTTTACTCCGCGGGCGAGTTAAACTCGAATTGAGGAACCTAAATGTTAACTTTTGGCGTCCAGCGAACATTAATTGGGGCTTGCGCTTTCCGATCAAGCGGACCAACTAGCGCCCGGTGTGGCCGTTGCAATTACGGTTGCTTCGGCACGACTAGGATGGCCGAAAACTCACGGTTGTATACCGTCGATCGACAGGAAATCTCTTCAGCAGGAAGCACTTAAGCACCGTCGACGAAGAGTCCGTACACTAGAGCGGATACCCGAACCAAGTAGCGGCTCTATAGCGCGTTGGATAACTTTGCCGGTTAGTCCTCCTGGAAAAGTGTAGCCGACCGTTATGTCGACGTGAGTGAGTTCAGGCTCTATCCGCGTCAAGGTGGAGGTACATGATGCTTTAATCTCGTTGTTTGTGAAAAGTTCCACGGTGAAGAGTTTGTTTGGCTGCCACTCGCTGATCCGGCCTATTCCGGTCATCCCAATGGGACCGATCTTGCCGTTTCCTCTAAATTCGGTGCCGAGGCCAATAGATTGATCCCCGACCGGCTCAACGCTATGCAAGCCAAACACCCAATCCGGCATCCATCGGAAGTCAGTAACGTAGTCGAATACCACCTCAGGTGGTAGCTTTATGGTGTTAGATGCCGATATGGTTGTCATACGGCGCCTGCCGAGTGATATGACTGCGCGATATGCGGGCAAACCACACAGTCTCTGCGGTTTGGGTAAACACAGACCCGTGAGAGTGCAAGGGGCATCCTTAAGCGATAGAAACTTGATATGCAAGCATCAGCATCGTAGTCGTTTACTAAGTTATACGCTATTCGACACCTCCGGAGATTGCCTTGGGGTAAGGTGCCGGAGCCGGTAATATTGGGCGGCGAGATGTTTTGGTCGTGAAACGCAGGCTGTCATCGATCGGTAAAACTGGGTCCATCGCGTTGGAAGTAGCCCAGCGCGAAATCGGCGAAAGGGCCAGTTCCTTGACATCCGCGCCAGTACGAAAGGCGACCGCTGTGCGGAATATCTGCTCATTTCTCTCCATCAGGGGCGGTTATCCTGCATTTATTCCCACTTGGTATTCAGAAGACAATGACCGGGATCACGGATGAATGCGGTGAGTAGCCGGAGCCGGTAGTTGGCGAAGTCCGGAAGCCGCGTGCGGGTTTGGCGTTCTTGATTTCGGCTGCTTGGGACTCCCGCAGCTCCATTGTTACTCGCGTTAGGTAGTTACTTGAGGTAGCCGATAAGGGTTCCTTCGGTGCCGAAGAGTTCTGCTTGCCATCGCTCCAGTAATGCACTTGTGTCGATGTCATCGGGATGGAACCCGGTCCGCTGGTAGATGCGCAGCTCAGGGATAATTCCCCGTAACAGTGGTCCGCGGTAGAGCCGGTAGGTTCCCGCACCAGTCGCATGGACCCCCGGCGACGCGCGTCGGGGTCTTTGGACCCCGAGTACGCCAACACCCCTCTCATCAGCAGTAAAAGCAGGGGAATCATCACCGCCATGACACGCTGGCGCACCTTCTCGGTGCCGCCCACCGTTTGGAACACATCGAACGCTACCGACTTGTGCTCCAACTCCTCGATCGCATGCCACTTCAGGAGGTTCCATACCTCCGCATCGCCGTGAATCGCGTTGAAGTCATCGTCGGCGAGGATCTTCTCGGCACGGATGGCCGTGAAATGCTCGGCAGCTGCGGTAAAAGCGAGCGGGATCCGCGGAGGTAGAAACTCCTCAACGCGTTTCACCCAATAAATGAATTTCTCCGAATCCCACCACGCGATCGGGTAGCCCATCGCAACAAGCTTGTCGTTCAAGCTCGGTGCTGCTGCCCGTGCACCGATTCCCGACCGATGAACCCCGCTACCCGCTTTCTCAACACCGGGTCGGTGATCTGATCGGCGAACCGGCGCACCGACCGGATAAACAACTCCTCACCTGGCGGGAACGACCCCGAAAGGTTCGCCCACATGTGACTGAATACGAGGTCATCGTCGAAAAAATACTTGTTCTCCTGACCGAAGGGGAACCGTATCAGCCGCGTCTTAGGGTATCGTTCTACTGCCGGGGCCTCCGCAACACCCACTCCACCGGAACCCATGCCGCTATCAGCCATGATCAGCGCCCTTCCTCGGACATCTGGTATCCGGTACTGATAGTATCGCACCGAGACTAACGGATCCAGAAGGCGACTTGACTGACCGGAAAATACTCAAGGTGAGTGGGCAGTCCGAAGGCTACCCGCGGAGCTCGCGGAGCCGGGTCATGTTGTGGCGGGGTGTATTTGGTGTGTTAGCGGTTTCAGCAATCAATGCTAGCGTGGTCGCCGCGCGCTGGTCGCTGGCGAAGCGGACGAACCGCCAGCGAGAGAACGCCAGCACTGCGCAGAACAGAAACAATCTTGGTTCGCCTTGGGCCCAGTCGATGACCAGATATTCTCTTGGCGACCACACCGCCGGGCGGCGGCCACGGTGATTCTGGCTGTGCCAGAACGCTTTGCATCGGCAACCAGACGTCGGAAGTTCCGGTCAGAACCCTCGTAGCCGGCTGCCACGGCGATCGGCAACGACCGCTTGGCCGAGATCCGGCCCTGCGATTTCTCGACGCGTTCGGCGACCAGATCCGCAAGCTCACCGCACTTGTGGCTGCGTTCGGCCCGCGGTGGCGGCGGCACGCCAGCCTGGTCGGCTTCGAACTTGTCCACGACCTTCTTGACGGTCCTGGGGGTGGTACTGCTGCAGTGCTCGGCGGCGGCTCGCTAGGACCCGAGCTGTTGATAGGCAGAAATGATGTCCATACGGTCCCTCACAGACTTCAATGGAACTCCCCGGTGGTGGCGGCGATTGGTTGGCGCCTTCACCGTCGCCATGGGGGCTCGCAGTTCCTGATCGACACGACGAACACGGGATGGATGCCACTAGTGGGTACTTTTTCATGGCCACGGACAGATCTTGCCGGTTACAACGAATTGATTCTGCACACCGCTGCGCGGGGCGTTGCCGGCGAAGGGCGACCAGCCGACGAAGACAACCGCCATCAACCCAGGCGACGCGCCGGTTGCTCAACGTAGGCGACGCGCCGGTTGCTCAACGCAGGCTACTGGATATTGCCGGAGCGAAATGCACGCGGGCTGCGCGCTAGGAGGGGACTTGTCCGCCTACGACACGGGTCATGGTCTTGCGATTGGGGCGCTGACCGCTTCGGTCAAGCATCGGCCCACGTTTTCGCTCAATCGCCACGTCGAGGAGCTCGCCCATCGGGCGGCCAGCCGTCGGTACCGGATTCAAGCGGAATATTCAGGGATCGAAGCAGGATCGAAAAGAGCCGCCAATTGGCGATCGCTCCGACAAGTTCGACCAAAATCGCGTGATCGCCATTGAATGCCTTCTGGCACGCGGCCCAGTTTTCCTCGGAGATGACCCCGTCCCGTACCACATCATCGGTCGCTGCGAGGACCGCACGCTCGACTGGCCCGAGGTTTTCGGAATTCTGCCAGTCGCGCACCGCGAGGAGGTCTTGCTCAGACACGCCGAGAAGTGTGGCGATTCGCCAATGTTGAGTCCATTCGTATTCGGAGCCAGTGATCCAGCCGATGCGCAAGATGACCAGCTCGCGTAGCCGCGCGTCAAGGGAACCGCGGAAGAGTAACGCGTCCAGCAGCCCATACAGCGCAACCGCCACACGCGGCTGATGAAGTGCCACGCGGAATACCGACAGTTCTGCCAACTCTTCGGGCAACCCACATTCGGCAGCTCGCAGCTGGGCCTGCTCACGGTCGAGCATCGGTACGCGTTCCGCCATGGTCACGGGTGGCCCTCTCTGTTGAACCTCTGCCCACGCCGTTAGGGCGTCGGCAAAAAGACGTTGTGCAGCGCCCCACTTGATCGGGCACTTTCATCTGCAAGCGAAGTGAGCAGCTGCGCGAGCCCAGCGAATCCGGTTGATTCTCTGGTGATCCGGTCGAACGGCCAGCGCCCCGTGGCGAGAATCTCGAGGGCTGCCCGGTAGGCGGGATACTCCACGCCGAGTGCGCCTACGACGTGTAATTCTTTATAGACCAACAAGTCTGGTTCAAACCGGGGCGCGCCGCCTCCTCCGCGGGTGCCGGCCACCACAACTGTGCCGCCGGGCCTGGCAAGGCCGACGGCATCGGCGAACGCGGAGGGTGCTTTAGCGGTGACGTCGACGACCACGTCGGCAAGCCGTCCGCCTGTCTCACGCTGGAGCGCGGCCGCTGCATCGTCCTGCGATACATCGATGGGCAGGTCGACACCGAATGATTTGGCTATGGCCAGTCGTTGTTCGTCGCGTGGGCCGACGCCGGTCATCGCGACGAACGCGGCTCCCGCCTCTTTGGCCGCCACCGCCGCACAGATTCCGCGGATGCCGGGCCCCAGGATCGCTACGACGTCCCCGGCCTTGGTGTCGGGAAGAGTCGCCCCCCATTGGATACCGGCCCCGAGAGGGTTGAACAACGTGGCGAGAGCGGGGTCCATGTCGTCGGCAATCGGGAGCAGCATCGCGTCCCACGGAAGCTCCACATGGGTGGCGTATCCGCCCCATAAGCCCGCGCCGATCTCCACGTCGACGAACCCGAACATGGTGGCGATACCGTTCACCGCGCACCGCCGGTATTCGCCACGGCGGCACTCGGGGCAGTCTCGGCAGGACCGGAACACCTCAACGGCCACGCGCTGGCCGGCTTGTACACCCCAGCGTTGGCCGGCCGCAGCGCCGACATGTTCGACGATGCCGACGATTTCGTGCCCTGGAACGAATGAGAAGCCGGCAGGCAGGTGTCCGGTGAATTGTTCGTGATCTGTTCCGCACAGACCGCATGCTTCAACTCGCAGGATCGCACCCCGGTCGCCGACGTCGGGGATGGTCATCTGCCGCCGCTGCAGACTCCGCGGTCCGGTCAGCACCATCGCCTCGGCGATCATGGAAGCTCGAATCCGGTGAACGACCCTGTGTCTCGGAGGCACACCGTTTTACCTACGTACATTTCCGCGCCCATCGCCTCGGCGATCTGCGGATCGTCGCTGCGTGCGACGACTCTTCGCCCGTCGTACAGGTGCGCGATGATCGGAGTCCATCGAGGTTGCCCGTCTCGGTCGTAGACGACGGTGTATCCGTCCACTGTCGCGCAACCGGTCGCCTCGTCGACGCCTGCGACACCCAACCTCGATGAATCGATCTGAGCTTGCTCGACTGCCGTGTCGAGCAGTCGCCACCCGGTTGGTGGCGGGGTGGCCGACCAAAGACCGACCGAATGCTTCGTCGAATACCACCCGAGGCCGGTGACGAGTCCGACATCGGTTGGGTCGCGTCTACACCGTCGGACCATCTCAACGATCGAGTGGCTGACGTAATTGTTTCCGGGACCGCCGTGATACGGCAGGCCTCCGGTTACTGTGAGGCCTCTGTCGTCGAGGGGGTCCAAGTCGAGAGCCTCGGCAGCCATCTCAATTGCCGACGGGAAGCAGGAGTAGAGGTCGAACCACCGGATGTCGTCGATGGTCAACCGGCCCGCATTGAGAGCCTTCCTTGCTGCTACCTCGATACCCGATGAGCGGCTGAGGTCCGGCCGTTCCACGGGGAAGTACACGTCGTTGCAAGTCGCTGCTGACCAGGGAAAGACCCAACGATCGCGCGCGACGCCCAATTCGTCCGCCACCTCGGCCGCCATGAGAATGAAGGCGGCAGCCATGTCGACGGACATGATGCTGTTGAGCAGCTTGGGATAGGGCAAGCAGACCATGCGGTTTTCCGCGGTGACTTCACTGAGTTCGGTGGCACTTCGTGAACGTGGGAACCAGGCCTGTTGGGGATGGCGTGCCGCCTCGGCTGTGAACGGTGCCATCAGCGTGCCCAGCCACTCCCGTTGAGCATCGAAGTCGCGGCCGTGGCGCGCGGCGATCGCGGACTCGAAGATGGGATACACCTCGTGCGGCCAACTCAGACCCACCGACAATTCGGCTTGGCTCAGCCCTGGGCGAGCGTCGCCCAGGGATTCGTCGCTGGAGCGGGGCGGAGGCGGCGAGTCGAGAAGTGCCCTGCCCTGAAGCTTGCGCGCGGAATGCCCGCTCTCCGCCCCGACGACCAGGACGACATCTGCGCGGCCTTCGCCTATTTCGCCACCCAACACTTCGACGAGATACTGCGGGGTGTTTCCGCCGACCGGACAACTGATCCGGCGGGCGGGACTGATGCGCATCGCTTCGGCGATCCTGCTGGCGGGATTGTCGCGCGGTATGACCAGGATGCCGGGAGTCGCGACGGTGTCGATGCGCCGCTCGACCGCGCGACCTGCGTCTTTGACCGCGCGGCGTGCGGCCTCCACCGCCAAGTCGATCGGGTCCACGAAATCGTCCCCGCGATGGGTGACGTCGCCCACGCCGACGACCACCGGGGTACGCGCTTCTACCGACATCGGCATCGGCACCCGCTCAGGGCCAAGGGGCTGACTTGAGACATAACCGCGATGGTGTCATGTGCGTGGGCAAGTCACAATGGTGTGCGCTCGCGGCATACTGGCTGTGTGCCGACGAAGTTGTTGAGATGGGGCGCCGCCGCGCCGGCAGATCGTGGGTCCGCTCGCGACCGGTTGCTCGATGCTGCCGAGCGGTGCCTCGAGAGTTGCGGTGTGGTGGGCACGACCATGGAGGACATCGGCAGAACAGCGGGTGTGTCCAGGGCGACGGTATATCGCTACTTCCCCAGTCGGGAGGCGGTGATGTCGGGCGTCATCATTCGCGCCGCCGAGCGCTATCTCGACCGCATCAGCCCGCGGATCGCGGCGCACGCCGACCTGGGCTCCGCGCTCGTCGATTTCGTGGAATACACGGTTGAGGCCGCGCGCCGCGAAGAGATCATCGGATTGTTGTTCGGCAGCGACGAGGAACTCGCCGGCGTGGGTCTCGCGGCGGGGACCTCGACGTCCCTCTTCGAAATCGTCACCGAATTTCTGCGTCCCATCTTCACCAGACACTGGAGTTGCGTGGAACCGGGCGTCTCCGTCGACGACGCCGCCGAGTGGGTTGTCCGCACGATACTGAGCCTGCTGACTGTTCGTGGGCCGCGGGAGCGCAGCCGTGACGGACTCCGGGCGTTTCTGTCGAGGTTTCTCCTTCCCGCGATCCTGGCGGGTGACCACGCTCGACCGATGTGACATCTATGGCGTAATGTCTCGACGGCAGATGAGGTAGGAGGGCCTGTGCAATTCGCCACGTTCAATGAACAGGTCGCTGAGCAGCTCAAGAGCGCAGCAGAAACCACGGGCGGGTTGGCCGGTTACCTCGGCTTCCGGCACACGGAATTCACCGCGGGACGGCTCGTTGCGGAGATGGACGCGCGCGATGACCTGAAGACGCCTTTCGGCAACTTGCATGGGGGCTGCTTATCGGCCATGGTCGACCACTGCCTCGGAGTGGTGTTTTATCCCGTGATTCCGATGGGATCTTGGGTCGCGACGACGGAGTTCAAACTGAATCTGCTTCGTCCGGTCTCCAGCGGCATCTGTGTGGCCACGGCTGAGATCATCTCGCTGGGCAGAACCAGCGGTGTGGCGCGGATCGACGTTTGCAACGACGGCAGAGCGGTGTGTGCGGCCCAGGGCACCGTAACCGTCGTCGCACCGAAGACGGACTCCTGATGCCTGCAAACAGAGCAGGTGATTCGTCGGCCCCTGTCGTCGAGCGCGTGCCCACGGCCGATGGGCTGTCGCTCGCGGCCGACCTCTACCGCTGTGACGCGCCCCGGGCGGTCGTGTTGCTCCTTCACGGCGGTGGTCAAAGCCGGCACGCCTGGGATCTCACCGCCCAACGCCTGCACCAGCGGGGATACACGGTGGTCGCGTATGACGCGAGGGGGCACGGTGACAGCGACTGGGACCCGGACGGACGCTATGACATGGACCGGCTGGGCTCCGACCTATTGGCCGTGCGCTCCTACGCCGGCACCGCCCGCCCAGTTGCCGCGATCGGCGCCTCTCTGGGCGGCTTGACCATTCTGGGCACACACTTACTCGCCCCGCCGGAACTATGGCAGGCCGTCGTTCTGGTTGACGTCACGCCGCGAATGGAGATGGACGGCGCCCGACGCGTCGTAGCGTTCATGTCGGCACACCCCGAAGGTTTCGACAGCCTAGCGTCGGCCGCTGAAGTGATTGCCGCCTACAACCCGCACCGCCCTCGCCCCGAAAGCCTCGACGGCCTCCGAAAAGTCCTCCAACGTCGCGAAGACGGTCGCTGGGCCTGGCGATGGGATCCAGCCTTCGTGACGTCGAATTTCCAGTTCCTGCAGGGTGATCCAGACGAGGGCGCTGAGTACTTCGAGATGATGAGCGCGTTCCTTCTCGATGGTGCGCGGCAGGTGTCCGCGCCAACGTTGCTGGTCCGGGGCCTGCTATCTGACATGGTCTCCGAAAAGACAGTTCAGCATTTCCTCACCGTCGTTCCGCACGCGCAAACCGTTGACGTGTCGGGCGCGGGCCACATGATTGCCGGCGACAACAACGACGCATTCTCGACGGCAGTCGTCGAATTCCTCGGCAGGACCATATGAACCCCCTGCAAGTCGGTTTACTGCCCTCGTAGGGCTGGCGCCTATCCTGCTCCTATGCCGACTGAACCAGTGCGTATGTCTTTCCGCCGGCATGTGCGCGAACAGGTTCTGAGGGCGACACGAGCACTCACCATCGAGAAGGGCTGGGATCAGGTCCGGATGAGCGAGGTTGCCGAATCGGTCGGCGTCTCCCGCCCGACGTTGTACAAAGAGTTCGGCGACAAACAGGGGCTCGGTGACGCGCTCGTGGTCTCAGAGGGCGAGCGCTTTGTAGAAGGCATTCGTGCCGTCCTTGCCGAACATGCGGGCGACGTGCAGGGCGGCATCACCGCAGCGGTGCAGTTCACCCTCTGCGAAGCAGAAGACAGCCCGCTCCTCAAGGCAGTTCTGACGTCCAACCCCTCGGCGAATGATCGCGGTGGCTCCTCGTCTACGGGGGTCCTCCCACTTCTGCCGACGTCGGCTTCCCTGCTTGCGCTCTGTTCCGGGGCCCTGATCACCTGGTTCAACGACCACTTCGCCGATCTCGACCCCGAAGACGTCGAGGACGTCGCAGATGTGCTGGTGCGACTGACAGTCAGTCACGTTGTACTCCCCACCGCGGACATCGCCACCACTGGTGAGCGGATCTCCCGCGTAGCACTCAGGTACCTGGGAGTTGTCCACAGTTTGTGACCAGCAAGCTTTTGCGACCTATTTACCTGAGCCGACGGCAGAGTCTGCGGAGTCCCGAGCGCATGGTTTTGCCGCCGTCGCAGGATGTCAGAGCGAGCCGGCGAGCAAATCTGAGCGGTCAACCCGACGTTGCTGGCCGATGGCCCGCTTACTGAACATGAAATCGCGAGGACGATTGACGCAGTCGGCGGCGATGAGTTGGCCCCCGCGGAAGTAGAAGCAGCTGAAGTCACGGTCACGCGACGGGTCACCACTGAGCAACACTTCGTCGTATCCGGCGTTGAGACCGGCAATCTGGAGTTTGAGATCGTACTGGTCGGACCAGAACCACGGAAGTGCAGCGATCGCGCTGTGCTTCCCGCAGATTGTCGCCGCAGCGACCTTGGCCTGCTCGCCGGCACTCGATACGGATTCCAAACGAATACGCGAGCCGTATCGAGCCATGGTGTGGCTGGTGCAGTCGCCGGCGGCCACGATGTCGGGATCGCTGGTGCGGGCCTGGTCGTCGATCACGATGCCGTTGTCAACGGATAATCCTGCGGCCGAGGCGAGCTCAGTGTTCGGCACCACACCGACGCCGATGATCACCAAGTCGGTGGGCACCGATTCACCGCCAGCCAGCACTACCTCCTGGACCTGACCGTTACCGGAAAAGGCTTCGACGAGGGCGTGTGTTCGGATCTCCACTCCCTCGCCGCGGTGGATCCGCGTGTAAAACGCGGAAACCTCCGGCGCGGTAACCCGTTCGAGTACACGCTCCGTTGCCTCGAGAACAGTGACGTTCATGCCGAGCGAACACAGCGAGGCCGCCGTTTCCAACCCGATGTAACCGCCACCCACAATCACGACCCTCCGACCCGATGCGGCGGCGGCACGGATCGACTCGACGTCTGCAGCGGTACGCAGGTAGTGAATTCCGGGAAGATCCACCCCAGGCGTGGGGAGTCGTCTGGCCCTTGCGCCGATGCACAACGCGAGCTTGGTGTACGTCAGCGTATCGCCGGTGCTCAGAGACACACGCTTGGCACTCCGGTCGACCGCCTCCACGGTCGCATTCAAGAGTCGAATGTTCTGCTTTTCGTAGAAATCAGCGCCGCGAATCAGGAGATCGTCGAGGCCGCTCTTGCCGGCCAGGTAGGCCTTCGACAGTGGAGGGCGGTGGTAGGGCAATCCCGCCTCGTCACCAATGAGGACGATCTCCCCGGACCACCCCTCCCGCCGGAGATTGCCTGCTAACTGCACTCCGGCGTGGCTGGCCCCGACAGTCACCGAACGCTCGGATGTCATGCACTCTGCTTGGGAGTGAGGCGAACCATCAGCTTGCTGATACCCCTGACGAAATTCGATTGCACATACTCGGGTTCGCCTACCACCTCGATGTTCTCAAAGCGAGGCAGCAATTCCTCCCACAGGATTCGCAGCTGCAACTCAGCGAGCCGGTTTCCCATGCACCTGTGCACGCCGAACCCGAACGAGATGTGATTGCGCGCGTTGCTCCTATCGATGATCAACTCATCGGCCCGCTCGAAGACACGCTCATCGCGGTTACCAGAGGCGTACCACATCACGACCTTGTCGCCCTTGCGGATGAACTGCCCGTTCAACATGATGTCTTTTTTCGCGACTCGGCGCATGTACGCCAACGGGGTCTGCCAGCGAATGATCTCGGATACCATGTTGGGAATCAGGCCAGGGTTCGCCTTCAACTTCTCGAACTGATCGGGGAACTGGTTCAAGGCGAGAACCCCTCCGCTCATCGAATTACGAGTCGTGTCGTTCCCCCCGACGATCAGCAGTACCAAATTCCCGAGGAATTCCATCGGGCGGTCGACGAGGTCCTTCGTGTCCTCGTTGGCCTGCAGCATCGAGATCAGATCGAAGCCCGGTTGCTCCCCGTTGGCCGTACGGGCCGCCCTGTCATGCCAGAGGGCGCTGAGCCCCTTTGCCATGTCGACCATGCCACGAAACACTCTGTCGTTGTCCGAAGGACCACCATTGGCTTGCTCCATGGAGGTGGCGAGGTCCGACCATTCCACGAGCTTGTGCCGCTGCTCGTACGGAAAGTCCAACAGGGTCGCGAGCATGCGCGCTGTCAGCTCGATGGAAACGTGCTGCACCCAATTGAACGGCTGATCCACCGGTAGATTGTCCAGCACTTCCTTGACACGCGACCGGATCAGCCCCTCCATCTCGCGCAAGTTCTTCGGCGCGACAACCCCCTGGACGGAAGCTCGCTGCACGTCGTGGCGCGGCGGATCCATCGCGATGAACATGGCGATGTCCATAAAGCGGGGCGGTCTCCCGATGATGATGAACGGCTCTGCGGAGAAGGCCTCGTGGTTCTTGTCGACGGCGATGATATCCGCGTGACGGGTCACCGACCAGAACGGGCCGAACGAACTGTTCGCCTGGTAATGCACCGGCGCCTCGTTGCGCACCCGTTCGAAGTAGGACTTCCAGCGGCCCTGGCGATAGAGGAACGGGTTGCTGAGATCGATGTCAGCGATATCAACGTCCTCGACCGGGGGAATAGGGGTCTCGGTGAAGATCTTCTTACCATTGGTTCCGGTTACCCACCGGCGTGTCTTGTCGTACACGTGTGCGCCGCGGATTCGCAGCTCCAGAGGCACGGCAGACTGGGCTTTGGCGGTCACTGCCGCGGGAATACTCATATTGTTTCCTCCAAATCCATGCCGTTGTTTCACATCTGGAACTCGGGCAGCTCGACCGTCAAGCCATCCCATGCCTCGGAGGCGGCCATCTGGCACGACAGCCTCGATGTCGGCTGACGCTCGGGGCTCATCGCCAGCATGTTCTCTTCGTTGGCGCCGCAAAGACCCACCGTGTCCGACCACTCGCGAGCGACGATCACGTGGCACGTTCCGCATGCGGCTTCCCCTCCACAATCACCGTCAATGCCGGGCACCGCGTTGTTGACCGCGATCTGCATCAACGACTGCCCTTCGGTCAAGGGGGCCTCGTACTTCTCGCCGTCATGAGAGACGAAGGTGACGACTGCCATGGTTAACTCTCCTCAATCTGGAACTCCTCTTAACTAGTGTTGTCGCGCGTGACCAGCGTCGCTAGGCTCGCGAGAGTCAAAGAGTTGTGTTTTTAGCTCACGCAAGGAGACACGTGAAACTCGACGACTCGGGTATGCCAGCGCTGGCTTTCCTGCAGATGCTGGACAGCGAGGCGCTGGGGCATGACGCAAGCAATGCGCTGCGCAGCCTCATGGTTCGCGACCACGTCACCGAGTCGATGTTGGTGGGGCGCGACGCGCAGGTCCCCCTACGGTGGTTCAGGGAGATATACCCCGATTTCGATTGTGATCAGGGAACCCGTCTGGGTTTCGCGTTCGCTGAACACGCCAAACTGACGTCCTTTGGGGCACTTAGTGTTCCCTTGGTCAGTGCGGGCTCGGTAGCCGAGGTTGTCGAGTTACTTGCTTATCTGCCGGTGATCACAACAGCCCTCAGCCCGTCGTTCCATTCGACTGAACGCGGCCTCACGATCGGGCTCACGGGTCTCACAGGTGACGAGGGCCTGAACTGCCTGGCCGTCACCTACGGTGGGCTGGCGCTGCTGCGTTTGCTCGATATGCTCGCGGGTGCCGTACCGAATATTGAACTGCATCTGAGTCATTCAGCGCCGGAGTCATGGGTTCTTCATGAAGAATCCTTGGCGGGTCGGATCTTCTTCGACGCCCCTAGCTCGTTCGTCCACGTTCCCGAAGCGACGCTCAAGGAGGTCTGTCGATTCTCCGATCCTGTTGTGTATCGGATTGCCGTCACCGATTTGCAGCGAACTCTCGATCAACGACGTGACACGTCGTTCTCCGAAAAAGTAAGAGACCTGCTGGAAAAAGATCCCGGACAAACGAACATTAGCCGGACGGCGGGCGAGCTGTCGATATCGCCGAGCACGCTGAAGCGGCGCCTCAGCGAAGAGGGGACCACCTTTCGCGAATTGCGTCAGTCCTTCTTGCGGGAGCGAGCAATTCTGCGACTTCTCGACAGATCGTTGTCTGTAAGCGAGATCGCGGCAGAACTCGGGTACGCGGACCTCACGAACTTCACACATGCCTTCAAACGGTGGACCGGTCGTTCACCGCGCCACTTCAGAAAAACGCGCGACTGAGGCCATAGATCCGCCCCGGCGTGTGCCGGGCGTCCACCGGAACCAGCGGGCTTCGCGATCGGCCCTATCTGTCACTTGGACATCGTCGAGAAACGACACGATCGGCGCGGGTTTCGGTCATCGCAGCACCCTCTTGGGAAGAGGCGCAACGACATTCCAGAGAATCCATACCGCGCTAGCGGCGGGTGCGGGCGGGGGGTGACGCGGACCCCTGGTCACGCTATGCTAACCGTCGTTCACGTCGGGGCCGGCGTTGAACGCGTGGTCGAGAGGAGTCCGGATGCCACACGACCAGCCGGCCATCATCGGTGCCGCCGAACTCGCTCCAGGAAGAAACGTTCCGTACACCTCCACTGAATTGCATGTGCGCGCCGCGGTCGCGGCTCTCGCTGATGCGGGGGTGGCCCCAGACGAGGTTGACGGTCTCGTATGCGCCGGGCCGATGACGAACGAGGGTTCGATCTTCCTGTCCGAGGACCTCATGGACTATCTCGGGCTACACAACCTGAAACTTCAGATGACCTGTCAGCTTGGCGGCGGGACCCATCTGGCCATGACGCGCATGGCTAGTAACGTCATCGCCCGGGGCGAGGCCGAGACGGTGCTGGTCGTGTCGGCGGGCAAGTTTCCACCGATCCGCGATGGCGGGCGCGAACTGATGGCGCTGGTGTGTGACCACGCGTTCGAGATGCCCTACGGACCGTCCGTGCCGGCGCTGTACGGTTTGATCGCGCAGGCCTGGATGCACGAGACAGGACAGGGCAAGGCGGACATTGCCGAGGTCACCGCGTCGCAGGACCGTTGGGCCGCGCTAAATCCTGCGGCGATCGCGCACCGCTCACAACGCCTGAGTGTGGAGGACGTGCTGGCGTCCCGCCCGATCGCCGGGCCGTTCCACTTCTACCACTGCTCGATTCCCTGCGAGGGCGGTGGCGCGCTCGTGCTGGGCTCGGCCCGCCGGGCTCGCGCGGGCAAGCACCGGCCAGTCCACCTGCTCGGCTTCGGAGAGGGTCACACCCACGGTTTTCTGACCTCCCTGGCCCGGCCGGGTCGTACCGGGGCCGCCCGTTCTGGTCCGATGGCCTTCGAGCGCTCCGGACGGGCGCCGGACGACATCGACGTCGCCTTGCTCTATGACGCCTTCGCCTCCAATCCTGCGATGATCCTTGAGGAGGCGGGATTCGTGAAGCCCGGCGGGGCAGGCGATTTCTACCGTGACGGCTGCGCCGATCCGGGCGGCGACCTGCCGGTGAACACCGACGGCGGCCTGATCCGGTTCGGGCACACCGGGACCTCCTCTGGCATTTCGCAGATCCTTGAGGGTTACTGGCAGCTGTCCGGTCGCGCCGAGGGCCGTCAGGTGCTCGGGGCGGACACCGCGTTCGTGCACAGCTACGGCTCGATGCTGTGCAGTCACGTCAGCATGGTGATGGAGGGAGCGTCATGACCGCAGCTTCGAGTTCCCTCCACGGTCTGCACGATCCTGAGGCGCTGCCGCCGCTGACCGATGTCACCCGTCCTTACTTCGCAGCAGCGGCCCGCGGCGTACTCGTCTTCCAGCGGTGCGCGAACGGCCACCCTTTCCTCTACCCGCGGCTGGTGTGTCCCGTCTGCCATGACGGTGAGTTGGCCTGGGAGACCGCGGCGGGGACTGGTGAGATCGTCAGTTTCGCGCCGGTGTACCGCCCCCCGTGGGACTCGTTCCCGCGCAGCGAGCCGTACGTCGTCGTGCTCGTTCGTCTGGACGAGGGGCCGCAGTTGTTGGCCAGTCTCGAGGGCGTGCCCCCCGACGGCGTCGTCATCGGCGCGCGAGTGCGCGCAGTGTTCGAGCGGGTGAACGAGGATCTTGGGCTGGTCCGATTCAGGCCGGCGGCGTCGTGAGCACGTACGGCGTCTCGGTGCTCGGCGCGGACTTGGCCACCCTTGTCGATACGGCCGAGGCTGCCGACCTCGCCGGTTTCGACGCCGCCTGGGCCTCGGAGTTCTACTCGCGATCTGGCTCGATCTCGATGGCCGCAATCGCCGCGCGCACAAGACGGTGCCGCGTCGGGTCGTCGATCCTGTACGGCGTCGGGCGCAGCCCGCTCGTGCTCGCCACCGAGGCGCGCGACCTCGACGAGCTCTCCGGCGGGCGCGTCGTGCTCGGACTCGGAAACGGCACACGCCGCATGATGAGCGACTGGCACGGCGTCGAGGACACCTCCGCACCCGCTCTGCGCATGGAGGAACTGGTTCCCCTCGTGCGACGGATATGGAACCTCCACGAGGGCCCCGTCCACCACGAGGGGCGCTTCTATCGGATGAATCTCGTTCCGACCGGCGAGGTGGCGCCGCCGAAGCGGGCCATCCCGATCATCACCGCCGGGGTGCGTCCGCGGATGTGCGAGGTGGCCGGGCGCGTCGCCGACGGGTTGGCCGGTCATCCGCTGTTCACCACGACTTACGTCGAGGAGGTCGCCCGCCCGGCCGTCATGCGCGGTGCGGAACGGGCCGGGCGCGACCCGGCCGACATTGAGATCGTTTCCATGGTCATCTGCGCGGTGCACGACGATCCGCAAATTGCACGCCGTGAGGCCGCGCAGCAGATCGCGTTCTACTCCTCGGTGAAGACCTACGAGCCCGTCCTCGACGTCAGCGGCTTCGCCGCGCAGGGGGCGGCCATCCGCGACGCGTTCGCAAGGCGCGACCTGCCGGCGATGTTCGCCGCGGTCACCGACGACATGATCGACGCGATGGCCGTGGCCGGTACCGCCGCCGAGGTCCGCGCCGGGCTGCGTCGCTACGAGGGCGTGCTGGACCACATCGTTCTCTACTCACCCTCGATTGGCCTCGAGCCCGGACGCATCGCCGAGAACATCGGCAGCCTCATCCGCGATTGTGCGCCGGCTCTCGCCGGCGGGAAAGGTGACCAGAATGGCTGACGCCTCGCTCATCGGGACGCAAATCGGCAGGACCACGTTTCCGGTCGAGCGGTCCAAAGTGCGCGAGTTCACGCTTTCGCTCGGCGACCGCGACCCGATCTACCTGGACGTCGCGGCCGCCCGGGCCGCCGGCTTCGGCTCGATCCCCGCTCCGCCGACCTTCGTCGTCTCCTCGGCTCATTGGCGCGCTGACGACGAAATGTTCGGCGCCCTCGGGCTCGACCTGCGACGCGTACTGCACGGTGAGTGCGGCTGGGAGTACTTCGCGCCGGTGTTCGTCGGCGATGAGCTCACCGAGACGCGCCGGGTGTCAAACGTGACCAGCCGCGAGGGCAAGCGCGGCGGCACCATGACAATGGTCACGATCGAGACCGACTTCACCAATCAGCGCGACGAGCTCGTCGTGCGCCAGACCGACGTCTTGATCGAGACCGGAGGCTCCACCCGATGACGGCATCCACCGCGCCGGTAATGTTGGCCCCCGGCGACGAGATGCCGACCTCGCAGTTCGGGCCGCTGACGCGCTCCCACATCGTCCGCTACGCAGGCGCCGGCGGCGACTTCAACCCGATCCACCACGACGAAGAGTTCGCCCGCGCGGCCGGCATGCCCGGTGTTTTCGGCATGGGACTGCTGCACGGCGGCGTGCTCGCCCAGCGGCTGACCGCCTGGGTAGGTCTCGCCAACATCCGCTCGTTCCGCATCCGTTTCACCGGTCAGGTATGGCCCGGTGACCTGCTCAACTTCGCCGGCAGGGTCACCGGCGTGCGTGAGGCCGGAGGGCACCAGGTGGCCGACCTCGAACTCGTGGTCACGCGCCAGACCGGCGAACCCGCGATAAAGGGGAGCGCCGTCGTGCTGGTGGCGTCGTGAGCGCGCCGACGAGCGACGTCACCGGCCTGGGCATGACCTTCGGGACCTTCGGCGAGGGCCGGGCGTGGATCGGTCATCGCTCGGAACCGCGGCGTGCGTGGTTCCCGATCGACCGCTCAATGGTGTTGTACTACTGCTCGCTCGTCGAGGACGCGAACCCCCGCTACTGGGAGGGTGAGGACTGCCCGCCCGGACTGCTGATGAGCCTCGGCTTCGCGCCGCAGTGGGTGCCCGAGTACCTAGCGCGTGCGGACATGATGTTCGCGCTCAGCGTCCCGTTGCCCGGCCACCACATCATCAACGCATCAACGACGACGGAGTTCGAACGCCGGCCCCGGGTAGGCGATCACGTGTCAATTGTGGAGGAGATCGCCTCGATCTCCGAGCCGAAGACGACGCGGGTGGGCACCGGCGTGTTCATCACCACGGTGAGCACCTTCTCCGACCAGCACGGTGAGGTCATCGGCCGCAACACCAACGTGCTCTTCCGATACGACACCGCCGATAGTGAAGGCGCATCATGAACGAGTCCACGGACCACAGCATGGTCCGCGTCCCCGTGCGGTTCGAGGACGTCACCGTCGGCGACACCCTGACGCCCGTCTCGATCGAGATCAGCTACAAGCGCATCTGCATGAACGCGGCCTCGACATGGGACTGGTTCCCCGGTCACCACGACCCCGACTACGCGCGCAGCCAGGGCCAGCGCACGATCTACCTGTCAACCCTCTTCTTCCATGGCTTCATCGACCGCGGACTCAACGAATGGGCCGGACCCGACGCGCTCATCCGACGCCGCAAAATCTCAATGATCCGGTCGATCTACCCGGGCCAGACCGCGACCCTGAGCGGCAAGGTCGTGGCCAAACGCGACGATGGCGGACGGCGCCTCGTCGACCTCGAGTTGCTCGTCTCGAGCGAAGATGGTCCGTGCGTGCCGAGTGAAGCCACCGTTGAGCTGGCCGCCCCGTTTGTCGAGGTGCCGGGGTGAACTGCCACTCACATGCGAGGCGACGGTGAGGGACGGAGGCTCGGTGGCCGAGCAACCGATTCGCTACGAGGTCGTCGACAGCGTGGCCTGGCTGACGATCAACCGGCCCGAGGCGCGCAACGCGCTGAACAACGCTGTGCGCACGGGGCTTTTCGACGCGGTACGCCGCTTCAATGACGACGACGCAGCGAAGGTGCTGGTCCTCACCGGCGCGGGCGACAAGGCGTTCTGTGCCGGCGGGGACTTGAAGGAGATGGCGCAGGATGCGCTCAAGGTGCCGCCGAAGGACTTCGCTCCGCAGTTCGGCCGCAACATCGATGTCGCGAAGCCGACGATCGCCGCGGTCAACGGTGTCGCGTTCGCCGGGGGCTTCCTGCTCGCGCAGCAGTGCGACCTCGTAGTGGCTGCCGAACACGCGACCTTCGCCGTCAGCGAGGTCAAGGTCGGCCGCGGGTCGCCCTGGGCGGCACCCCTGTCCTGGCTGGTGCCTCCGCGCGTCGCCATGCAGATCTTGCTGACTGGCGACCCGATCACCGCCGAGCGCGCCCACCAGGTCGGCTTGGTCAACGAGGTGGTGCCGGCCGATCAGTTGCGCGAGCGTACCCAGCAGTTGGCGCTCAGCATCGCCGCGAACGCACCGCTATCGGTGCTCGCGTCCAAGCGCACCGTGTACCTATCGGCACAGCATCACCTCGCCGCCGCCTACGACCTGGCAGACGAGATATGGGAGCCGGTCTATCTGAGCGACGACGCGCAGGAAGGCCCGACGGCGTTCCGCGAGAAGCGTGCACCACAGTGGAAGGGACGCTGACATGGCGGTGACAATGCAGTCGGTAACCGACATCGAAGCGGAGAGACGGCAGCCCTACGCGGATTGGTCGCGCCGCTGACCGAAGGGCCGCGCGGCTGGGACGCGCCGACTCCGGCCGTGGGCTGGACGATCTGCGACCAGATGAGCCATCTGGCGTTCTTCGACGACGTGGCGGTGCGCTCGGCCACCGACCCCGACGGTTTCAGCAGCGACTACCTGCCGATGATGGCCCTCAGGCGACGGGCGGCAACTACGCGTTCCTCGACGAGATCACCGACCGCCGCTACCCGGGTTTCCGATCGCCGAGGTCGCCGAGGACGGCTCTTCGGTGATCACGAAGCATTCCGGCACCGGGGGACTGGTCTCAGTCGGCACGGTCGCCGCCCAGCTGCTCTACAAGATCGCTGAACCTGCGTACCTCGGGCCCCGACGCGTCACCCATTTCGACACCATCCGGCTGGCTCAACAGGGTGAGCACCGCGTCGCGATCAGCGGTACGAAAGGCAGTCCGCCGCCGGACACGTTGAAGGTGGCCTCCTCGACCCGGCCGGGCGCCCAAGCCAAGGGCCGCGGGGAGTACGTGCGATCCCGAGTGGTGGACGTTCCCGAATCGCTGCTCGACACACGCTGAACAATGCGGTGCGGCGCCGGCGCCGGCTACCTGCTGTGTCACCCCGAGTCCGACTACGTCAGCGGACAGGTCGTGATGCTGGGGCGGCTTCAGAATCCTGAGGGGACTCAGCCGGCCGCCACGCCGAATCCGGTCACGGCGCGCCGCTGAACAGCGCCGCAACGGCCGCGGCGGCCAGCATCGCCTCGATCGTCGCGTCGTCCAGCGAAGCCGGCATGTACGCGGACGCGTTCAGCAATGACAGCACGGCGGCGACCAGGCCCTGTGCGCGCTCACGGTTTAGATCGCCGCGTGCCCGTACGAGCGCGTCGACCCAGATGGACTCGTAGCTGTGCTGTCGACGTCGCAGGGCACGGGTCGCCAGCGGTGACAGCGAGCGGTGCTCGCGGGCGTAGACGGCCAGCAGGCCGCGTCGTCGCGCGCCGAAGGCCGCGTGCAGATCGACCAGGGTGTGCAGGACCTCTGTCGGTGTGCCGGCCGTCGTGGCGCGGCGGGCGCCGGCCAGCAGCTCAGTCATGGCGGCGTCGCACAGATCGCGCAGGATCGCGTCCTTGTTCTGAAAGTGCCGGTAGACGGCCGGCCCGCTCACCCCCGCTGCGGCACCGATGTCGTCGATGCCCACGGCGTGAAAGCCTTGGCGTGCGAACAGGTCGGCGGCGGCCTCAAGGAGCAGTTTGCGGCGCAAACCGGCCACGTTCACGCCTCCTGCCGCCTTGTGGTTACTTCGTTCGCGGTCCGATCCGCTGGGCTGGGATCCTACCGATGCTGGGGTTGTCTGCGTCGACACCCGCCACACCATCTCGAGGGAGGTGAACGTAACCGCTAGCCCCCGCCAATGCTGTCGCATCCTCTTCTCAGTTCACCGATTTCGAGGCTCTGCTTCGAACCCGCGAAGCGGCGATGTGCAGGGCACTGACTCAGCGCAGGACGACTCCGCCCTCGATGCCCGTGAACTGCGCGCGAAGCTCGGTCTTGAGTAGCTTGCCGGTGGCGTTTCGCGGGAGTTCTGCGACGAAGTGCACGTCGCGCGGACACTTGAAGTGCCCCAGCCGCTCCCGGCACCAAGCCACGATCTCCTCGGCGCTAGGTGCCTGTGTTGCCGGGTCGGCGACGACGATCGCGACGACGCGTTCGCCCCACTTTGAGTCCTTGCCGCCGATCACGGCGGCGTCAAGCACCGCCGGATGGCGGAAGAGAACCTGCTCGACCTCGATCGGGTAGACGTTTTCGCCGCCGGAGATGATCATGTCCTTCTTGCGGTCGACGAGGGTGATGTAGCCCTCCGCGTCCATGCGCCCGAGGTCGCCTGTGTGGAACCAGCCTCCGCGTAACGCCTCGGCGCTCGCCTCGGGCTTCATCCAGTATCCGGTGAACACATTCGGGCCACGCACGATCAGTTCGCCCACGGTGTCGGTCGCGACGTCGCGGTCGTCGTCGTCGTCGTCGACGATGCGGGCGTCGACATGCATTGCGACGCGGCCGATCGACCCGGCCCGTTTGCTGATGTTGTCGGCGTCGAGGACGGTCACCAGGGGAGCGGTCTCGGTCATGCCGAAGCCCTCGGTGAAGGGCACGTCTCGCTCGCGCATGAAGTCGATGACCGTGAGGGGGACGGGCGACCCGCCGCCCATGGCGAAACGCAATGCAGACAGGTCAAAGGAGTCGAAGTCGCACACCTGCGTGAGAGCGGTCCACATGGCCGGCACCATGAACTGGACCGTGACCCGGTGGTCGGCCATCGCCTGTAATGTCGCTCGCGGCTCGAAGGACGGCATGATGACGCTGGTGCCGCCGACGTAGAGCAGCGGCAGTGTGTGTACTCCTAGCCCGCCGATGTGGAACATCGGCGCCACCGCGACGGTGACGTCCTCGCCCCGCAGACCGATATCGGTGCCGAGGACGTTGATCGCGTTCCATAGCAGGTTTTCGTGGGTGAGGATGGCGCCCTTAGGTCGGCCCGTCGTCCCCGACGTGTACATGATGAACGCGGGGTCGCGGCCGGCGACGTCGCCGCCGAGCGGTTCGGGCGGCCCGCCCGAGACGACGTCTTCGTAGCCGAGCTCACCCGGCGCCTGCACCCCACCGGCGCGCACGACGTGGCGCACGCGGACTCCGGACTCGGTGACGGCCCTCGTGGCCTGAGCGGCCAACGGCTCATGGAAGACCAGGATGTCGGCCCCGGAGTCGGCCAGGATATAGCCGATCTCGGGTCCGGCGAGGCGTACGTTGAGCGGCACTGCAAGTGCGCCGATTTTGGCGCAGCCCAGCAGCACCTCGATGAACTCGGCCGAATTGACCAGCAGCAGAGCGACCCGATCGCCCCTGCGCACGCCGAGGGCAAGGAGTGCGGCGGCGACCTGGTTGGTGCGCCGATCGAGGTCGGCGTAGGTGATGTGCTCGCCGTTGCTGATCAACGCGGTGCGCCCGCCGTTGAGGAAGGAGCGCCGGGTCACCCACTGACCGATGCCGAGTTGCATGCGATTCCCTTCCCGTTCGCGGCGACTCAGTAGGACGCGGGCAGTTTCAGGCTGTGCTGCGCCACGAAGTTGAGGATCATCTCGCGGCTGATCGGCGCGGTGCGCATGAGCCGGGCCGGGCCCCACAGCGTGGCGAGGCCGTACTCCGTGGCCATACCGTTGCCGCCGTGGGTTTGAATCGCCTGATCAAGCGCCAGGATGCCCGCCTCGGCCGCGGCGTATTTCGCCATGTTCGACGCCTCACCCGAGCCGGGGTCGCCGGCGTCGTGCAGAGCGGCGGCGCGCTGGGTCATCAACCGGGCCAGCTCGACCTGGATTCTGGCGTGGGCAAGCGGGTGGGACACCCCCTGGTGTGAGCCGATCGGCGCGCCCCACACGTGGCGCCCGCGGGCGTAGTCGGCGGCTTTATCGAGCGCGTAGCGACCGATGCCGTTGCCGAGCGCCGCTCCCATGATCCGCTCCGGGTTCAGGCCCATAAAGACTTGGCGCAGGCCCTCGTTCTCCGCGCCGATCAAGTTGGCGGCCGGCACGCGGACGTCGTCGAAGAACAGAGTGAACTGCTTCTCCGGAGTGACGGCCTGGACCGGGATGAGCGACTTGGTTAGCCCGGGGACATCGGTGGGCACGACGAGCAGGCTGAGAAGCCCGCGACCACGGTCATTGGTAGAGGTGCGGGTGACGACCAGGATCGCCTCGGCTTCGTCGACGCCAGAGATGTAGTACTTGGTGCCGTTGATGACCCAGTCGTCACCGTCGCGTTTGGCGGTCGTGGAGATGTTGTGCGAGTTCGAGCCGGCGTCCGGCTCGGTGATCGCGAAGGCCATGATCGTCTTGCCGCTGGCGATACCCGGCAGCCACTGCTGCTTGAGTTGCTCACTGCCGTAAGCCTGGATGATCGTGCCGCAGATGGTCGGCGAGACGACGGTCATCAGCAGTGGGCAGCCGGCAGCGGCGAGCTCCTCGCCGACGATCTGCATGTCGTAGATGCCGCCGCCGCCACCGCCGTACTGCTCGGAAAGGTTCACGCCGAGGAAGCCCTGCTTGCCGACGGCCTGCCATAGTTCGGTGCTCTTCTCGCCGGCCAGCGACTTCTCCAGGTAGTACTCGTGTCCAAAGTCCTTAGCTAACTCGGCGACCGCCTTGCGCAGGTCCTGACGTTCCTCGGTCTCGTGCAATTCCATGACTATCCTCACATCGGTATCGACGCGCCACCGATCGGGTGCACGCCGGGTTCATCAGTGCTCCGTGGCGTCCGAGGCCACCTCACCGCCGTCCACCGCCGCTCCCACGGCGAGTACATCACCGCTCGAGACCTGATGGCCGACCTGGGCCGGCAGGGCGCTCAGCACCCCGTCGATCGGGCTCGCGACGGTGTGCTCCATCTTCATCGCCTCCAGCACGACGAGCGTGTGACCGGCTGACACCATAGTTCGAGGAACGCTGTGTCGGGCTCGAGCATCAGCTCGATGCGCTCGCGGACGAGCAGCTTGCCCCGCTTGCGGTGGCGGCGCAACGTGTTTTGCGCCGCCACCGCCGCCGTTGACCAGCCTCAGTTGCTCCGCGATGGTGTCGAGTTGCGCGCTCAGTCCTTCGCGGTTCTCGAGATAGCTGGGCGCAGTGTCGTCGACACGCTCGGGCAGGACCTGTACCAAAATTTTCCCTCCGGGCGAGCATCGAGGTCGATCTGCTAGGCGCTGATGTTAGCCGCAATTAACATCAAGTGACAACGGCGCGGGAGCGGGCGTCGGATTTGTTTCCGCGCCGTGGTTCCGTCGAATGGCGATGGACCGAAGCGGTGCGCTTCGCTGCAGATCGAGCGATCGAAGGAATTGACTGTGGGCGCGACGGCACACATGGCGCTGGCCGGATGTGTACCCGGTGATGTCGCGGATCATCTTGCGCCCACCAGGAACCGGGAACCGGCGCGAGCGAGCCGCAGTGACTCCGTGAGAACGAGGTCGATGAGATCCTCGGTATCGACGTCACCACCGCCGAAGATGGCACTGGCCTGTAGCGTCCGCCATGCCCTTCAGCGAACCGAGGCGTGCGTAACGCCGGGTCGGTCAGAATCTATCGCGTCTCGTCAGCTGCGGCTAGCCGCGGAGCGGTCGGATCAGGCGCCTGCCCGAGGGTGTATAGGCCGAGACTGCCGAGAAAACCCGCACAGTGCTCGATAAGCATTTCAGTCGAGTGGTTCAGTTGTCCGTCTATCCAGCGGCGGAGTATCTCGAACAGGCCCCCGACACCGTAGGTAGCGGCGAGATCTGCGACTTCAAGCACCTCACTGGGTATATCGAGGTGCAGGCGGGCCTCTCTGAGGACGAGCTCCGCAAAACCTGTCATCAGTTCGCTTCGCAGCTGCCGGAGGAGGGGTTCCGCGCCCGATTCGACAAACAGTATGCGGGCCATGCTGGGATCGTTCTCGATCATCTGAACCAGGGCCTCGATCGGAGCGTGAGCGAGTTCTTGAGGAGCAACGGTGTCGTGCGGAATGGCGCTGGTTATCACCGCTTGGAAGGTGGCGGAGATCTTGGCAAAGACCGCACACAAGAGCGCGTCTCGGTCGCGAAACTGCTGGTAGAAATACCGGCTCGTCACCCCTGACTTCGCACACACGGCGGTCACTGTGCACGCGGCAGCTCCTTGGGTCCCCATGATTGCGACCGCGGCATCGATCAACATCACGCGGCGCTGCGCATCGCGTTGAGTTGCGGACAGCCCGCCATAAACACGTGCTGGACTCATGTCCTACAGTCTGGCAGTCTTATCTGACAAGGCATAAAGTCAGATCAAACTTCGAGGAAGGACCTGAAATGTCGGACGATCAAGCCCCGACCAGGACCCGGGTGCTGCCAAAACCCAGGCGTGTTCGGTTTCCGATGCCGACCTCCACGAAGCGGCAACACTTCGTAGATGGCGACCTGGTGATGAGCCATTTCATCTCGACGCTTTCTGCGACGTTCCCGGAAGGCGAGGATTTCTTCATCCGCTCGGTCAGGAACTTCCAGAGTTCCATCGACGATCCCCAATTGGAGACAGCGGTCAAGGGTTTCATCGGACAAGAGGCCACGCACCGACACCAGCATCGGCTCCTCAACGAACGACTCCAGGCCATGGGTTATCCGACCGCGCGAATCGATCGTCACGTCGCACGCTTGATCAAGCGATTGGAACGGCGCTTTTCGCCGGAAATGCGGCTGTCCATGACTTCCGCATTGGAGCACTACACCGCTACGCTGGCGGAAATCATTCTTACCAGCGAAGATGCCCAGAAGCTCATTGGACAGACAGAGGTTCGACCGATTCTGCTGTGGCATGCGTTCGAGGAGTCGGAGCACAAAGCGGTTGCCTTCGACGTCTATCGGCTCGTGGGGGGAACCGAGCGCACCCGTGTACGGGGCATGCGGATCGCTTCAGTAATTTTATTCGGCGAACTCATTCTGCAGACTGCCTTGTCCATGGCCGCTGATAGAGCCTCGTATAACCCGGTCACGTTGATGCGCAGTCTGTACCGCTTCAGTCGCACCCCGATGTTCACCGCTGATGCGCTGCGGCGTTTCCGTTCCTACAATCGCCCGGGTTTCCACCCTGATGATTGGGACAGTGCTGCGGTCCTGGAGCGTTGGAGTAAGGAACTGTTCGACCAAGACGGTTCACAGCGAGTTATCGCTCAGTCGGGATAGCAAAGGTGCGGAAGTTGGGCGACGCAGGGAGCACTGTTCCTGCTTCGCTCCTGCCGAACAGCGTGGGCGCCGGCAGCGTCACGGGCGCGGTGCTCGGTGCTGGTGAAGGCGGCGGTCGGACCAAGAATGGGGTTCGGCAGCGATCGCCACGGAGCTGGCTGGCCTGTGATCCTGGGTCAGTCGCTGACGATATAGCGTTGAGCCAGGGTTTCAGCCAGTCTGCTCGTGTGCGCGACCATTTCCTTCTCGGTGACCGCAAGCAGACCCGAGTGCCAGGCCGTCATGACTTCGACGAACCCCCCGACTGCGATCAGAGTGTCCATGCGAAGGGCTATCTCGTCGGCATCTCGTCGGAGGTGTGGCCGGCTTGCCTCAACGACCAACTGCGTTGCTTCCTGTAGCGCCACGGCGCGGCGGTCTTGTAGCGGTGAGCTACCAACATGCTGAGCGAGGAGGATGTGCGCCCGACCGGGATCGCGTGCGATCCGGTCGACCACGATGGCGATCACCGCGGTGATGGTTTCGATCGGCGGCCGATTCACACGCTCGTCGAAGAGCGCGGCGACCTCGCCGAGCATGTCATTGCGGACGCCATCCCACGCTGCGACGAGCAGCTCATCGCGCGTCTTGAAGTCCTCGTAGAAGTATCGATCGTTCAGCCTCGTGCGGGCGCATACGCCGCGCATAGTCACTGCGGCCCAACCGCTCTCACTCCAAATCTCGGTTGCGGCCTCGATCAATTGTTGCCGTCGCTCTGCACGACGCTCAGCACCCGTCCGACCACCCCAGCGCTTGTTTATCGACCGCACCTCTCCATCTTGACAACGTGCTCGCCCCACGACAAAACTGGTGGCATGCGACCCCAATAGTGGCTGATGCCCCCAATTGAGAGTTTCCGCACAGCCGACGTCAATGTCGCGACCCGAAAGGCAGACGAATGAGATTGCTGCCATTCGACGGCTCACCAGGCAGAACGCACCGAGCCGATGCAGTCGTCACAGGCGCAGGAAGCGGTATCGGCCGCGCATTCGCCGTGGAGCTTGCACGCCGAGGTGGACGCGTGGTTTGCGCCGACAGGGATCCCATAACCGCAAAAGAGTCGGCAGAGTTGGTGAGGCAGGCTGGCGGCGAGGGTTTCGACATCGCATGCGACGTCACCGATCTTGAGCAGATTCGTAACCTCGCTGACGCGAGCGAAGACTGGTTTGGGAAGGCTGCAAGCCTCGTCATCAACAACGCCGGAATCGGTGCGGGCGGCAACCGTATCGGCGCGACGTCGATCGAGGACTGGAACGCGGCGATTTCTGTCAACCTCTGGGGCGTTATTTATGGGTGCGAGACTTTCGTGCCTCGGCTACGCAGCAATGGGCATGGCGGAGTCATCAATGTGGCGTCCGCCGCGAGCTTCGGCTCGGCCCCTCGGATGGCGGCTTACAACGTGAGCAAGGCCGGAGTGCTCGCTCTATCGGAGACATTGGCGGCCGAACTGAGCGGTACTGACGTCAACGTCACAGTGCTTTGCCCCACCTTCGTGAAGACGAACATAGCCAATAATCCTCAAATCGACGAGGCGGCTGCACGACTCGCGACCAACTTGATGAAATGGACCGGCATTTCGCCACAGCACGTTGCTCGAACGACGTTGAACGCGCACGATCGCGGACAAATTTATGTAGTACCCCAACTCGATGCCAAAGTCTTGTGGCAACTGAAGAGAGCCCTACCCGGTCCCTTTACACGCACGCTGGGCCTCGTGGAGCGCATGGCCTCATGGCACGATTCAGCCGAGTAGAGGAGCAGGGAAATGCCTTTCGCATATAGCGACATGCTCGAGACAATCAAAAACAAGCAATGGGCTCTCGCCGATATCGATTGGGACGCCCCTGGCGCGGAACTGATCACCGACGAACAGCGTCCCAAACTCAAGCAATTCATGTCCGACGTGGTGTGGATTGAGCATGTCGGAGCACGTGCCTTCGCCGCGATGGCTCCGAAGGCACCCTTTGAAGGAGTCGGAGACATTTACCGTTACTTTCACGCCGAGGAGCAGCGTCACGCCAATGCCGAACTTGCCCTGATGCGTCGCTGGGGCATGATTGAGGAAGGCGAGAAGCCGGTCCCGAACAAGAATATTCGGCTGGTTATCGAATGGCTGGACCGGTACGCCGAAGCCCTTCCCCTGACCGTAATCGGGGCCGCGATTCCGGCACTGGAGATCGCGCTCGACGGAGCGCTGCTGAAGTTTCTCCTCGATGAGGTTGACGACCCTGTGTGCGGGGAGGTTTTCAACAAGGTTAATAGCGACGAATCGCGACATCTCGCGGTTGGCTTCCAGGTTTTGAATGACCTGGGCGCCAGCCCCTTGCGAATTCACGCAATTCAAACTGCGGGCGCTCTGGTGGATCCGCGCATTCTCACCGGCGCGTTGCTGTATATCCCGCTCCTGATGCGCATGTTGATGAATCTCAACGCTATGGGTTTGTGCGAGGAAAAGTTATACAACGCGGTGACGCGGTATGCCAATGTCGGCGACCGGAGTGAGCACACGCGGAGGGTGCCCGGCTATCACATCTTGAAGGCGCACATGTCGTCTTCAATCAAGCGGTCCCAGCCTCTGCACTTCGTGTCTCAGCGCCTTGGCAATGCGATCGATGTGTTCCCTGTTCAGATCTTCGGTCGGCCGCCATCATGGACGGACGAACTGACCTACGAACCGGTGGCCAAATGACAGGCACGACGACGACTTTGATCGTCGGCGCCGGGTTCGCAGGTATCGGTACGGCGATTCGGCTGCTGCAAGAGGGCACAGATGACTTCGTCATCGTGGAACGGTCAAATCGCGTCGGAGGCACGTGGCGAGACAATACCTATCCCGGTGCGGCGTGCGATATTCCCTCAGTTCTCTACTCCTATTCCTTCGAGCCGAACCCAGGCTGGACTCGTACCTACTCGGGGAGCGTTGAGATCCTCGAATATATCGACGATATGGTCGCCAAGTACGATCTTGCCCGGTTTATCCAGTTCGATACCGACGTGACTGCCTTGGAGTTCGACGAGGGTGCCGGCATCTGGGTAGCCGACACGGCTGATGGAAAGCGGTATCAAGCTCGGTCAGTTGTGATGGCCAGTGGACCACTTGCCAACGCCAGCTTCCCCGATATTCGGGGTATTGACTCGTACGGTGGAAAGAAGATCCACAGCGCTCGATGGGACCATGGCTACGATCTCGGCGGTAAGAGGGTTGCAGTCATCGGGACAGGCGCGAGCGCGGTACAGATCATTCCTGAGCTCGTGAAGTCGGCCGCGTCGGTCAAAGTTTTCCAGAGAACGCCGGGCTGGGTTTTGCCGAGGGTGAACCTCAAGCATCCGGCTTGGGTGCGTTCGACCTTCAAACACTTGCCGGTGAGCGAACAAGCGCTCCGTGACGCCTGGTTCTGGGCCCACGAAGTGATGGCAGTGGGTATGGTCTGGAACACCGCCGCGACATCCGCGATACAGCTGGCGGCGAAAGCTCATCTCCGTCGGCAGGTGAAAGACTCCTGGTTGAGACGTCAGTTGACGCCCCATTTCAGACCTGGATGCAAGCGCATGCTCATGTCCAGTGATTATTACCCTGCGCTACAGGCAGATAAACTGCAAGCTGATCAGCTGGCCGATCACCACATTGTCACCCAACGGTGTTCGGACCGCCGACGGTGTCGAGCACGAGGTGGACTGTATCGTGTTTGCCACCGGCTTCGATGTGGCCAAACGTGGCACCCCGTTCCCGATTAGCGGCCTCGGTGGTCGAAAGCTCGGCGATGAATGGTCTCAGGGGACATTCGCCTTCAAGAGCGTGAGCGTGGCCGGCTATCCGAACTTGTTCTTCACTTTTGGACCGAATTCCGGGCCAGGCCACAACTCGGCGCTCGTATATATGGAGGCAGCAATTGGCTATATAGTCCAGGCGATCGAGCTCCTTCAGCGAAATGACATCGGTACTTTGGATGTGAGGGAGGATCGCCAGGACTGCTATCACTCCGATATTCAGCGCCGCCTTCGACGAACGACATGGAATTCGGGGTGCAGCAGTTGGTATTTGACCGAGGACGGCTACAACGGCACGATGTACCCAGGTTTCGCGACCCAGTTTATGAGAGAACTTTCCCGCTTGGATCCTCGTGATTACGTGATAGCTCGTCGCGACGATACGCACCTCGAGCTGACTCAATCACTCTGAACCCAAGTTTGCAAGGCTGACCGTTAGAACGGTGGAATGAAAAGAGCAATGGATCGCAAGTCCGACCGTCATTACGAAATAATTATCATAGGAGCTGGATTTTCCGGCATTGGGTCTGGCATTAGCCTGATGAAGGCGGGATTTACCGACTTCTTGATGGTTGATGACGCCGATGGCGTAGGTGGTACGTGGCACTGGAACACCTACCCGGGTGTCGCTGTCGATATACCGTCGTATAGTTACCAATTCTCATACGAAATGCGGTCCTCTTGGTCGCGCACGTACGCCCACGGCAATGAGCTCAAAGCCTATGCAGAGCGATGCGTCGAAAAATACGGGCTCCGGGACCATATTCGTTTCAACACCACCATTACCGAGGCTTGTTTTGACGAGAACGCGACACGGTGGCGTTTGATCAGCGCCAATGGTGAGGAGTTCACGGCACGCTTCGTGATAAATTGCTCCGGCGTTCTCAGTCGGCCAAAGTGGCCTGAAATCAAGGGGGTGCGAGATTTCGCCGGCGTTACGCTCCACACGGCTAGATGGGACAATACCAAAGATCTCAGCGGGAAGAGGGTTGCAGTAATCGGTACCGGTGCATCGGCGGTGCAATTGATACCCGAAGTCGCAAAAAAAGCGGAGAGTCTGACGGTCTTTCAGCGAACTCCAATTTATTGTCTGCCGAAGCCAGACTTCCCCATACCGACGTGGGGTGGAAGGCTTCTACATTTCCTGCCGGGGGCACAATTGGTGACCCGGACCGCGAGCCAGGCGTTCGTGGAAATCACTTTCCCAATAGCCGCTCACTTTCATACGGTGATACCGTTCGCCGATGTCATGGAGAGCGCCGCAAGGCGGTACATGCGGCGTGAGGTCCATGACCCGACGACGAGAGAACAACTCATTCCGCGCTACTCGTTGGGCTGTAAACGACCCAGCTTCCACAATTCCTATCTCGCAACGTACAACCGGTCCAACGTTTCGCTCGAGACGAGCGGCATAACCCATATCGACCATGCATCCGTCAATACTCGAGACGGCAAAGCTCATCCCATTGACGTCTTGATCCTGGCCACCGGCTTCAAAGTGATGGAGTCGGGCAACATGCCAACTTACGTGTTGAAGGGACGCGGCGGGCTGGAGCAGGCTACATGGTGGGACGAGCATCGACTGCAGGCCTTCGAAGGGGTGAGCGTCCCGGGATTTCCGAATCATTTCAACATCTTCGGCCCGTACGGCTACAACGGTTCCTCGTACTTCACGCTCATCGAGGCGCAGAGTCGGCACATCGTCCGGTGTCTTCGTCGCGCGCGGGCGCTGGGTGCTAACTGCGTGGAGGTGAAGAAGGAGGCGAACGACCGTTACTTCGCCGAAGTGCTGAGGCGGCGTCACAGACAGGTTTTCTGGCAGCCGAGCTGTTCCAATGCCAACAGCTACTACTTTGACAGGCACGGTGACGTTCCACTCCGTCCATCAACGACTCTGGAGACGTACTGGCGGAGCCGCACCTTTCGCCTCTCGGACTACCGATTCGAGAATCGGCCCGAGGAGGTGCGTCCCCGGTGACTAGAATGGATGCCCCTGACTGGCAGCCCAGCATTGCCAGTCATCTCGTCGCGATGTCTTCGCGGACCACGCTGCGCCCTCTGGCGCAGCTCATGCCATCAAACGGCTACGGACTTGCGGTGATGGATCGCGTGCTTCGAACAGCGCTCGTCGCATCACGGCCTCGGCGCGGCGTCACAGTCCGCAAGGTTGACACTGTATTCGCCGGAAACCCGATTCGTGGGAACTGGATCAACACGCCTGTCATTAATCCGCATGCGAACCCAATGCTATACATACACGGCGGTGCATATTCTATGTGCTCGCCGGATACGCACCGCGGTCTTCTCGGCGAACTCGCCTTCTGCAAGCGGACGCCCAATCTTCGCCGTCAAGTATCGACTTGCGCCACGATATCCCTATCCCGCAGCCGCGGACGATGCACTGAACGCGTATCGCTGGCTTACCAGCGGAGGGTCCCCGGGTTCTTGCCAGCGCACCGTCGCGGTTGCCGGAGATTCAGCGGGCGGTCAGCTCACGATGGCCACGGCCTTGGGCGCGCGTGCAGCTGGATTGCCGCTCCCTGATGCGATGCTGCTGATGTCTCCCGTCCTGGATCTCAGGTGCGAACTCGCCAGGACGCGTGAACTTCGCCGCCGGGATCCTTTTGCCTCCGCTCAATCAGCAGCGCGCGCTCTTGACCTCTACGTAGGGGGTGCAGATCGCGACGATCCGCGCCTCAGCGTGCTTGACGCGGACCTCACCTCGATGCCGCCGATCCTCATTCAGGTGGGCGGGAGGGAAATGTTGATCGATGACTCGCGTCGTCTCGCCGAGCGACTTCAATCGGCTGGATCCCACGTAGAGATCCAGGTATTCCGGGGACAGATCCACGTATTCCAGGCTATGTTCCGGATTCTTCCCGAAGCTCGCGACGCGATTCATCGAGCGGGACGCTTCCTTGAAGCCTCGGGAATCCTGTGAAAGTGTCCGAACAGGCAATGCTCCGACACCGCGGCAGCGTTAAGTCAGTTGTCTCTGCCTCATGAGCAGCGACTTCATGACGCCCTGTCGCGCATACGATCCGTCGATCGTGATCATCGGGGCCGGCTTTGCTGGGGTTGCGATGGCCCACCGGCTGATGGAGGACGGTTTTACGAACTTCACGATCCTGGAAAAGGCTGCAGACATTGGCGGCGTTTGGCGTGACAACACCTATCCGGGAGCGGCCTGCGACGTGCCGTCTGCGTTGTATTCATTCTCATACAAGCCCAATGCTCGATGGTCACGTCGATATGCCGAGCAACCCGAGATACTCGAGTACCTCCGGCAACTCGTGGAGAGTGGCGGACTGGCCGCGCATCTGCGTACCCACACCGAAGTTGTCGACATGCGCTTCGATGAGCAGTTCGGACGTTGGAACCTGTCTACGAACTCGAACGAGACACTAGCCTGCGATGTCGTCGTCTCGGCCGTGGGTCAGCTCTCGTTGCCGCACGTACCCCTTATTGCGGACGCAGACACCTTCCAGGGGCCGCGCTTTCATTCGGCGCGTTGGGACCGATCGGTTTCGCTTCGCGGCAAGCAAGTAGCCGTCATCGGTACAGGAGCTAGTGCCATCCAATTCGTGCCACACATCGCCCAGGAGGCGGAGCATGTCACGCTATATCAGCGCACGGCTCCGTG
>NZ_JCALEJ010000037.1:0-34568 GCF_059813315.1 Mycobacterium sp. NGS11 | reverse complement strand
CGGGGGCGAGCAGTGGTGCGACGCCGACGTGTTGCGCATCCTGCGGCGGCGGTCGCTGGCGGCGCTGCGGGCCCAGGTCGAGCCGGTCAGCACCGCCGCCTACGGCCGGTTCCTGCCGGCCTGGCATCGCGTGGGCTCGGCCGAATCATCGCGCTCCCCAGGCCATTCCGGGCTGGACGGGCTGATGTCGGTGATCGATCAGCTGGCCGGCGTACGGATGCCGGCCTCCGCGATCGAGCCGCTGGTGCTGGCCCCCCGGGTCCGCGACTACTCCCCCGCGCTGCTCGACGAGCTGCTGGCCACGGGCGAAGTCACCTGGTCGGGGGCCGGCTCGATTTCCAGCGGCGACGGCTGGATCGCGTTGCACCCCAGCGAATCCGCGCCGCTGACGCTGCCCGGGCCCGCCGACATCGAATTGGGCGACGCCCACCGCGCCGTCCTGGACACGCTCGCGCCGGGGGGTGCCTACTTCTTCCGGCAGCTCGCGCAGAGCGGATTCGGTGAGTCAGAGCTCAAAGCCGCGCTGTGGGAACTGATCTGGGCCGGCTGGATCACCGGCGACACGTTCGCCCCGGTGCGTGCCCTGCTCGGTGGCGCCGGGACCCGCAAGCGCTCGGCCCCCGCGCATCGCTCGCATCGCCCGCCGCGGCTCAGCCGATACAGCGTCGCGCACCCGCATTCCCGGCCCGCCGACCCGACCGTGGCCGGCCGCTGGTCGATCCTGCCGGCCCCGGAGCCGGACTCCACGATGCGCGCCCACTATCAAGCCGAACTGCTGCTGGGCCGCCACGGCGTGCTGACCCGGGGCGCCGTGACAACCGAGGGAGTGCCCGGCGGATTCGCCACCCTGTACAAGGTGCTGAGCACGTTCGAGGATGCCGGACGGTGCCAGCGTGGCTACTTCATCGAGTCGCTGGGTGGGGCGCAGTTCGCGGTCGCGTCGACCGTCGACCGGCTGCGCGCCTATTCCGACGGGGTCGATCCGGAACGGCCCGAGTACCGCGCGGTCGCGCTGGCCGCCGCGGATCCGGCCAACCCCTACGGAGCGGCGCTGCCCTGGCCGGCCGCCCGCGGTGAGGGCACGGAGTCCGGGGGGCCGGGGGCACGCCCGGGCCGCAAGGCCGGTGCGCTGGTGGTGCTGGTCGACGGCGAGCTGGCCTGGTTCCTCGAGCGCGGCGGGCGGTCGCTGCTCACTTTCACCGGCGACCCCGCCGCCCATCTCGCCGCGGCGACGGCGCTGGCCGATTTGGTCTCGTCCCGGCGCGTCGCGTCGATCCTGGTCGAACGCGTCGACGGAGTGCCGGCCCTGCAGCCCCGCGCGGACGGGCCCGGCCCGGTCGATGCGCTCTCCGACGCCGGCTTCGCCCGGACTCCGCGCGGGATGCGGCTGCGCTGAGATGCCCGAAGGCGACACCGTCTGGCACACCGCCGCCGTGCTGCGCGAGCGACTGGTCGGCGGCACCCTGACCCGTTGCGACGTCCGGGTGCCGCGGTTCGCCACCGTCGACCTCACCGGACGGGTGGTCGACGAGGTGCTCAGCCGCGGGAAGCACTTGTTCATCCGGGTGGGGGACGCCAGCATTCACTCGCATCTGAAAATGGACGGCAGCTGGCGGGTCGGCAACCGCTCGGTGCGGGTCGACCACCGCGCGCGCATCGTCTTGGAGACCGACAGCGTCCGCGCGGTCGGCGTCGACTTGGGCGTGCTGGAGATCCTGGAGCGCGAGCGCGACGGCGACGCGGTCGCGCACCTGGGACCGGATCTGCTGGGCGAGGATTGGGATGCCGCGCTCGCCGCCGCCAACTTGACCGCCGACCCGGACCGGCCGATCGCCGAGGCCCTGCTGGACCAGCGCCTGCTGGCCGGGGTCGGCAACGTCTACTGCAACGAATTGTGTTTCCTTGTCGGGCATCTGCCCACCGCGGCCGTGCGCGACCTCGCCGACCCGCATCGGCTGGTCTCACGAGCGCGAGACATGTTGTGGCTCAACCGCTTTCGTTGGAACCGGTGCACCACCGGCGACATCCGGCCCGGACGTCAGTTGTGGGTATACGGGCGATCCGGGCAGCCGTGCCGTCGCTGCGGCACCCCGATCCGATTCGACGACTCCGGGGATCGGGTGACGTACTGGTGCCCGTCCTGCCAGCGCTGACGCTGCTTTTGGGCCTAGTCGCGGGCGTGGGCGAGGAAGAACTGGGCGATGGCCTCGGACCCGTCGAGCGCGCGGGTGGTGGGACCGATGACGGCCGCGGGCAGATATTGCTTGCCGCCCGGCCAGGTGTGCCCGCCGCTGTCGATCTTGTAGAACACCACCTCGGTGTTGTCCGCGCATCGCGTCGACCGGTAGCGGTGCACCACCGTGCCGTCGCGGACGTCGGGCAGCGCCTCCATCGCCGGCTGCGACTGGCAGCCATCGATCGAGCGCCACTTGTCCACCATGGCGTCTGCCGAGACGGAGTGACTGACGCCGCCGCGGCCGCGCACCGTCCCACCCTTGAAGGGCACCAACGGGTCAGCGGTCCCGTGGGCTTCCCAGACCGACACGGGCCGCGACGGGTTGCAGGCCACCCCCACGCCCAGCGTCCCGGCCACCGGCGCGACCGCGGCGAAGACGTCGGCGCGGTCGCACGCCAGCCGGTTGCTCATGAAGCCGCCGTTGGACATCCCGGTGACGAAAACGTGCCCGGGAGCAACGCCGTAGTCGCTCTGCAGCTTGCTCACCAGCCCGACCAGAAAGGTCACGTCATTGATGTGGCGGCGATCGGCGGGCGAGGCGCCACGCCCGTCGGCCCAGCTCTTGTCGTAACCGTCGGGGTAGGCAACCAACAAGTTGTGAGCATCGGCAACGGTGTTGAAGCCCGTCAGGCCCCGCTGCGAGAACCCGGTGCCGCCGCCCCCGTGCAAACTCAGCACCAGCCCGACGGGTTCGCCCGCCGGCACGTGCAACATGTAGGTTCGGTCCATGCCGCCGGATCGAAAGGTGCCGGAGATGTCTCGAGCGCTAGCGGCCGACACATCCCGCACACCGCAGCCGACCACGCATATCGCCACCACCCCGAGCCACAACCACCGCACGTACGCCATGTCGTCAGATCACCGGCGACGCGTCGCCGAAGGCTCGCCGGTAACGCGCGTGCGACCGCGGAGCAAACACTTGTGTGGCACACACCGCATTATCGGCGATACAGCACCGGGTGGCGCCGCGAGATGCAAGCATGCGCACTAGCCCCACCTTCAGCAAGCACCGGCACTTCTGTTCCACGGGAGTATCAGAAATGACGACTACCCAGATGCGCAAGCCCGTCCGACCGCTGTCGCTACTGGCGATCGGCGTGCTGCCGGTGGCCGGGCTGCTCGGCGCGCTGGTGGCATCCGTTGCCGCGCACGCCACATCCGCCGATGACGCGTTCCTGGCCGCGCTGAAAGCCAAGGGCATCAACTACGAGTCACCCGACGCCGCGGTCAACTCCGGGCACACCGTCTGCCACGAACTCGACATGGGCCAGTCGCCGGAGCAGGTCGCCAACAGCGTGCTCTCCAGCAGCAGCCTGGACAGCTATCACGCCGGATATTTCGTCGGGGTCAGCATCAAGGCGTACTGCCCGAAGTACGCGGAAGCTGCGACATCGTCGGGATCCTGAAACGCGGCCCAAAGCGGTTGCGGAAACTCGTTGTTCACGATCGGTAAACCCGACAGCCACTCGCTAGCGCCGCGGTCGCCGACTACCCGTGCTGGTCTTGACGTATCCGGGCCGTCGGGCCCGGAGTTCTGCGAGCAGGTGGGTGTCATGGAGCAATCAAACCGGTTGCGGCTCAAGTCATATCGAGCCGTTTCCGAACACGTCGACGGCGCCTGGTGGCCGCGCTCGACGAACCTGTCCGGCGAGCTGCCGAGCCTGGTGGCGTCATTGCGCGGCCGGCTCGGACAGATCGTCATGGTGGGCTACCGTCGCAACGGCTGGCAAAACACACCCGCGGTGGCTGAAATCGACGGGCACACAATCGAATTGCTGGGCTTCGTCAGCGACGAGGAGGCCAGCGTCATCGTGCTGGGCGGCAACGGCCGCCACCTCACCCTGCATGTCATCCGGCCGGACACCGATGAGGACGCCGCACGCCGGGCACTCGATGCCGTGCGAGCATCCACCGCCGCCGGCGACGAACTCCCCCCGGCCGCCCGGGCCACGGTTGGGCGATCGGTGGCGGACGTCGCCGACAAGCTGGCCCGTCGCGAAGGGCTCGGTGACGAAAGGCGGAACGCTCAGATCAGGCGCTGGTGCGAAGAGACGGCGCAACGATTCGTCGACGCACCGGTGCAGACCTTCGTCCCCATCCTGGTCGAACACATCGTCCGCAACCGCATGACGCAGTCGCGCAAGCAGCGCTATCCAGCCGACGGCGGTCGGTGCATCACGGTGCCCGGCAGCTCCGCGCCGTATTCGATATCGTCGTAGTCGCGTCCCTTGCGCCGCCGACCGTTCGCCGAGGCACGCGTCGGGCGCATCGGGACCATCGGGAGCATGGGTGTCTGGCCGGCCGCGGGCGGCAGCGCCGAGACCGCCGACGCCAGCTGCACCGGCGCCGAAGACCCCAGCATGCCCACCGTCGCGGGCGGAAAAGTCAGGTTGCCGAGCGAGATACCGACACCCAGCGTCGCCTGGGGCGCCAACGACGATCCCACCGCGCCGACCAGGCTCGCGTCCGCCGCCGACAGGTCGGCCGCGGCTTCGGACAGGCCGCCGAAGATGTCGGTGGCCACGCCGCCCTGCAGGGCCTGGGCGCCGCTGACCTGGGCGAAATAGCTGAGCATGTTGACCGGGAATCCGCTGGCGATGAACTGCCATCCCCAGATGCTGAAGTATCTGAACCAGCCCGAGTCGGGGTCCAGTCCGACGGCGCTGGAAGCGGCGAGGTTCTGGCTCGTCCCCGAGAGCGCGGCCGCGGTCTGTGTCCCCACATCGGCGGTGTTCGTGGCGGGCACCATGGCGGCTTGCGTCGTCACGCCCGACGGATTGGCAACCGGGGGAGGCGGCTCGAAGGCGGGCGGTCGGACGGTGCTCGCCGAAGTCGCGTCGTAGCGGACCAATGCCGCCGAGTTGTTCACCCACATGGCGTGGTACTCGGCCTCGGTCTCCGCGATGGCCGGGTAGTTGATCCCGAAGAAGTTGGTGGCCAACAACATCGCCAACCGCGCGCGGTTGGCGGCGACCAGCGAAGGGTGCACCACCGTCCAGTGCGTCAGCTCGAACGCCGCCGTCATGACTTCCGCCGACGTGGCGATCTCCTGACACTGCTGGGCGGTGGCGCGCAACCAGGCGAGGTAGGGCTCGAAGGCTTGGGCCATCGCCCGCGACGACGGGCCATGGTACGTCGTAGACAGCCACGCCAGCTCCGCGCTGTAGCCGGCGGCCGATTGCTCGAGCTCCGCGCTGAGCTCCTGCCAGGCGCCGGCGGCCGCGATCCATGACCAAGCGCCGGGCCCAGAGTGGATCAGCGCCGAAGTGACCTCCGGCGGCAGTATCCCGAAATCCATGAATTTTTACCTTGGGGAAGAACGTGGGTGGGGCGAACGCGGCGCGTCGGCTCCCCTGCTGCCGGTCGCCGTTGCACGCGGTGTTCGGCACCCGCAGTCGTGGGGCAGCATCGTCGCCGTCATCCCGCGGATGGATTTCGAGGCATCACTTTGCCTGTGACCTCCCGGCCGACGGCGACGTCCTCGTACTTCTGCTGTTTGCGCTTGCGCCAGCCGGTGCCCGCCGAGGCCGTCGTCGGCGGCACCATCATCGGCATCAGCGGCAATCCCGATTCCGCCGCCGGCAGCGGCGAGGCGGCGGACGCGAGCTGCACCCCGGTCTGCGTGCCCGGCAACAGCCCCACCACGGCGGGCGGCGCGGTCAGTTTGCCCAGCGATACCCCCACGCCCATCGCACCCGTCGGCGCCATTCCTTCGCCGATGCCGCTGACCGCGCTGGACAGGCTCGCCGTGGCCGCTCCCAGGCCCTCCGACAGGCCGCTGCCGATGTCGCCGCCGACGCTCTGCAGCGCGCTGGCCGACGAGTTCTGCGCCAGGTAGCTGAGCATGTTGATGGGAAAACCGGACGAGATGAACTGGTTGCCCCAGGTGCTGAAGTAGCCGAACCACCCTTGGTTCGGATCGCCGTCGGCGCCGAAGATGCCGGCGGACGAGAGGTCCGAAACCAGTGAATTCCCCACGTTGCCGGCGTCCAGCGCCTGGGCCTGGTTCACCGCCAGTTCTTGGCGGGTCGTTCCGCCCGGATCGGTGGCCGACAGCGGCGAATTGAAATTCGACAGCTGCGTGGTCGCCTGCGACGACGACGCCTGGTATCGGGTCATCGCCGCCGAGTTGTTCGCCCACATGGTCTGGTATTCGTTCTCGGTCTCGGCGATGGCCGCCGTGTTGGTGCCGAACCGGTTGGTGGCCAGCAGCTGCGCCAGTCGCGTCCGGTTGGCGGTCACCACCGAGGGATGAACCACCGTGGACCGGACGGTGGTGAAGGCCGTCGCGGCGCCTTCGGCGGAGGTGGCCAGCTGCGCGGATTGCTGAGCGGTCTCGCGCAGCCAGAGCAGGTAGGGCTGGACGGACTGCAGCATCGCCATCGCCGACGGGCCGTCCCAGGAGTCGATGAGCGACGACAACGTCGAGGCATAGGTGGAGACCGAATTCTCCAACTCGACGGCCAGGCGCTGCCAGGCGCCGGCCGCCTCGATCAGCGAACCCGCTCCCGGTCCGGTGTGGATGAGAGTCGAGGTGACCTCTGGGGGTGCAAAAAGATCCATCACGTCTCACAATGCCCACGCTGAGAACAGCCTCAGCAAATTTGCGTTGACCAGGCCACGAAGAACCTTGAAACTCTGCACGTCGAAGCCCTTAACCTGCGGCCGGGACCTCCCAATTCGACCGCCAGGTGTTAGGCCACCCTATCTCATAGCTGAGAGCGATTTGACATTTGCTGGCCAGGGCAACCTGCGCGACACCGGCCGTCTTTCAAACGGTCACCGAGGCGCCGCGATTCACCGTGACGATCCGGTCCCCGAGGCCTCGGCGCTGCATCTCCCGGGTGAAGTCGGCCAGCGACGACGCGAAGACCGCGTAGTCGTCGAAGTGCACCGGGATCGCCTTCGGCAGGGCGAGCATCGCGACGAGTTCGGCGCCCTGACGGCCATCCATGGTGACGGTCAGTCCGAACGGCAACCGCCCGCCTGCGGGCAGCCGGGTGCCGCCGAGGTGCAGCATGCCCACATCGATCGGGTCGAACCTGGTGGGGATCTCGTTGAGCTCCTCGATCAGCAGGGTGTCGCCGGAGATGTAGAGCCGGCGCGGGGGTGAGCCATCGTCGGCGGCGACCTCCACCATGGTGCCCATCACCGGCGGGAGCAGCCGCTGGCTCCATCCGGGTGCGTGACGCCCCGGCAACGACGTGAGGGTGAGCGTGGTGCCGCCCTTTGTGATCGTGTGCTGCTGCCAGGTTCTCAGGCCGCGTGCCTGCGCAAAGCCGCGCTGGTGCAGCCGTTTGGCGGCGTGCGGGGTGGTGACGACGGGCAACTCGTGGTCGAGTCCCTTCTGCGACACGCGGTCCCAGTGATCGCCGTGCATGTGCGACAGCACGATCGCATCGACCGGAGGAAGCTCGCTCAGTTGCAGCGCAGGCTCCTTGAGCCGTTTGGACACCAGCCCATGGCCGAGGTAGGCGCGTTGCCCCTTGTGCAAGAAATTGGGGTCGGTCAACAGCGTCAGCCCGCCCGCGGAAATGAGCGTGGTGGCGTTGCCCACGAACGTGACGGTGATGTCCATAGCCCCGGGCTACCCGGTCCCGCGCCTTCCATGCCGGAAGAACCTCCATGCCGCTAGAAGGGCGGCGGGTCGTCGGCGCCGGGCGGCGCGGGCCCGTTGCAGCTTTCGGGCCCGCTGGCCAGCCGGGTGTCGCGGTTGTGCCGGCGTTCGGCCGCGACGCGCGCGGCCCGGTTCTGGGCGCGGGTGCGACGCCGGGTGGGCATCATCGCCGTGCGAGCACCGCAGTAGTCGGGCGCCACGTCGGCTTCGGCGGCGGGGATCGCGCCGACACCCTGGCACAAACTCGGAAACAGCAGCGCACTACCCGGGGTGGTGACATAGGTCTGCCCCGACGGCGAGGTCAGCACGAGGGTGCCGTCGGGAAGTTGATTCTCCCGCCAGCCCCAGAAAGTTTTCACCAAATGGTGTGTGCGGCAATAACATTTGAGATTCGAGGCGTGCGTGGGGCCGCCGTCGGCGTAGGGAATCGTATGGTCGAGATCGCATTCCGTAGCCGGGCGGTCGCAACCCGGCCAGCGACACGTCAGATCCCGGCAGCGCACAAAATCGGCCAGCGCCTTGGACGGCACATAACCGGGTTCCGGCGGCGCGTCGCCGGGATGAATCACCGGCGCCAGCGCGGCCGAGGCGGCCAACTCGGCGAGCAACTCCGGCGGGATCAAACCCTGCGCACCTATCTGAGCGGCGACCGCCGAACCGCGGCCGTCCAGACCGGCCTGTTCGGCGATCACGTGAATCAGCACCGGGCTCGACGCGGGCCGTTTACCGGCCGCACAATCCGATCGCCCGCACCCGCACGCCAACCGGTTCGCCCCGGCAGCCAACGCCCCCAACGCATCGGCGCGGCGCTGCTCGCGGGTACGCGGATCATGCTCACACACCGTGGCCGCCAACGCAGTCAACCGCTGGTCCAACGCCTGCGCGTCCGGGGCGAGCAGGGTGCCCTCCAGATGCGCCACCCCCTCCCCCATGTCGGCCACCCACACCTCACGCCCGGCCGCACGCTCCTTGCGGCGTCGCACCGCGTCCGCGTCGGCACGCGCGACGACCTTGTCCACCTGCGCGGCCAGCCGGCCTCGAGTCATCGACGGCCAGCGCGCCACATTGGCCGCCAGCCGCGCGTCCACCACCGCCAGCACCTGCGGATCGGTGATCAGATCCGTTCGGTACACCATCGTGGCGAACATCCGGAAGTCGATATCACCGGCCTTGAACACCTCACCCACCTGCGGAAGCCGCTCGCGCATCGCGCGGGCGTAGCGCACCTTGCTGCCGGCCAGACCCTGACTGATCCGCAACTCGGCGGCGACTTCAGCACTGACGGCTGCCTCGGTGTCCACGGCCCACTCCTCGGTCTCCGAACACCGTGACAACCGATATCCGAACAACTCACCGATGGCCACCAACTGCGCGGCCGCCGCCCGGTTCTCCGCGCGCGCCGCCGCTCCGATCCGGTCCAGGAGCCCCTTGGACACCGGCGTCGTCGACGGGTATTGGCGCTCGGCCAGCTCGTCGAAGTAGGCGATCACCTCCGGCGGCGACGCGATACGCCGGCCATATTCGAACATGTGTTCGACACTACCAGCTTCCGCCGACACACGCCGTCGCCTGCCAAACCGCCTAGGGCTCGGTACGGCGGCTGACGAACTCCCGCCGCACGCCGGTCAGCGGATCGGGGAATTCGATGCGCTGCGCCAATAGGCGCAGCGGCGCGCTGAAGTCGTCGGCCGCCACGTCGATGACGTTGGGATACAACGGGTCTCCCTCGATCGGTATCCCCAGCGACGCCATGTGCAGGCGCAGCTGATGCGTTCGCCCGGTTCGGGGGGTGAGCCGGTACAGACCGTCCGGCGATATCAGCTCCACGCGGGTCTCGGCATTGGGCGCGCCCGGCTCGCACACCGCCTGTAGGTGGCTGCGCCGCTTGATGATACGGCTCTTCACCACTCGTGGGAGCTGCAGCTGCGGGTCGACGGCCGCCCGGGCCAGATATGTCTTACGGACCGATCCGCGGGAGAACAGCGTCTGGTAGGCACCGCGCACCTCGCGCCGCGCGGTGAACAGCAGCACCCCGGCGGTCAGCCGGTCCAGGCGGTGCGCCGGGCTCAGCTCGGGCAGGTCCAGTTCACGCCGCAGCCGCACCAGCGCGGTTTGGGCGACGTGGCGCCCGCGCGGCATGGTGGCCAGGAAATGCGGCTTGTCGACGACGACGATGTCGGCGTCGCGATGCAGCACCGGGACGTCGAACGGGACGGGCACCTCGTCCGGCAGCTCGCGATACAGGTACACACTCGCGCCGGCGGGAAGCACTGTGGCGGAATCGATTACCGCTCCGTCGGCGCCGACGACCTCTCCGGCCAGCACCCTGGCGCGGGCCCGCGCGCCGAACCGGGCGGTGAGCTCGGCCAGCACCGGGCCGCCGCGCAGCCGCACCCGCGCCGGACCGAGTCCGTCCCGCACGGGCAGTGGCGCCGGCTTCACCATAAGCTCAACTGAGCGGGACCGGCTCGAGGATCTCGGCGCGCGCCTCGGGCGCGCTGGCCCGCAGCTCGTCGGCGGACACGTCGTCGGGCTGGGCCTGCGACAGGATCTCGGCCTCCACCCGGGCGGTGTAATTCGCGACCTCGCGCCCGATCTCCTCCGCGGACCAGCCCAGCACCGGCGCCACGACTTCGGCGACCTCGTGCGCGCAGTCGACACCGCGGTGCGGGTATTCGATGGAAACGCGCATCCGGCGCGCCAGGATATCCTCCAAATGCAAAGCGCCCTCGGCGGTTACGGCGTACAACGCCTCCACCCGCAGATAGCCCGGCGCCTCCTTGATCGGTTCGAGCAGCTCGGGGCTGTCAGCCGCCAGCGCCAGCACGTCGCCGATCAGCGAGCCATAGCGGTCCAGCAGATGACGCACCCGGTAGGGGTGCAGACCCTGCAGCTGGGCGACGTGTTCGGCCTGGTTGATCAGCGCGAAGTAACCATCGGCGCCCAGCAGGCTGACCTTCTCGGTGATCGACGGCGCCACCCGGGCCGGAACGAATTGGGCCGCAGCATCAATCGCGTCGGCGGCCATCACCCGGTAGGTGGTGTACTTGCCGCCGGCGATGGCCACCAGGCCCGGCGCGGGCACCGCCACGGCGTGTTCCCGGGACAGCTTGGAGGTCTCCTCGCTCTCCCCGGCCAGCAGCGGCCGCAGCCCCGCGTACACCCCGTCGATGTCGGCATGCGTCAGCGGGATGGCCAGCACGGTGTTGACCGTTGAAAGGATGTAGTCGATGTCGGCCTTGGTGGCCGCCGGGTGAGCCAGGTCGAGATTCCAGTCGGTGTCGGTGGTTCCGATGATCCAGTGGCTGCCCCACGGGATGACGAACATCACCGATTTCTCGGTGCGCAGGATGATCGCGACGTCGCTGACGATGCGGTCGCGGGGCACCACCACATGCACGCCCTTGGACGCTCGCACCTGAAAACGCCCGCGCTGCTTGGACAATGCCTGGATCTCGTCGGTCCACACCCCGGTCGCGTTGACCACCACATGCCCGCGGACCTCGGTGATCGCGCCGTCCTCGGAGTCGCGGACGCGCACACCGGTCACCCGATCGCCTTCGCGCAGCATGGCGACCACCTGGGTGGAGGTCCGCACCACCGCGCCGTAGTGCGCGGCGGTGCGCGCCACGGTCATGGTGTGCCGCGCATCGTCGACAACCGTGTCGTAATAACGGATTCCACCGATCAGCGAGCCGCGCTTGAGGCCCGGGCTCAACCGCAACGCACCGGCACGCGTCAAATGCTTCTGCGCGGGAACGGATTTCGCCCCGCCGAGCCGGTCGTACAGAAATATGCCGGCGGCGATGTACGGGCGTTCCCACATGCGATTGGTCAACGGGAACAGGAACGGCATCGGCTTGACCAGATGCGGCGCCAGCGTGGTCAGCGACAGCTCACGTTCGTAGAGCGCCTCGCGCACCAGGCCGAACTCCAGCTGTTCGAGGTAGCGCAGGCCGCCGTGAAACATCTTCGACGAGCGACTCGAGGTGCCCGACGCGAAATCACGCGCTTCGACCAGCGCCACCTTGAGACCGCGGGTCGCGGCGTCCAGCGCGCAGCCCGAGCCCACCACGCCGCCGCCGATGACCACCACGTCGAACTGTTCGGTGCCCAGCCGTTCCCAGGCGGCCTCGCGCTGCCGCGGCCCCAGCACGGAAACCGGTGAGCTGCGCTGGGTGGGCGCGTGAACGGGTTCAGTCACGGCCAGGACTCCTCACTGGGGAAACTCCTCGGTTACTCGTCAGTAGGACGTGCTGCACCAAGGCTAACCGCTAGTCCAGGTCGTCGTGCGCCATCAGCCGCCGCGCGGCCTCGGTGATCGAGCCGGACAACGACGGGTAAACCGCCAGCGTCTGCGCCAGCTCGTTGACGGTGATCCGGTTCGTCACGGCCACGGCGATCGGCAGGATCAGCTCGGACGCGATCGGAGCAACCACCACACCGCCGATGACCACGCCGGTGGCCTGGCGACAGAACAGCTTCACGAAGCCCCGCCGCAGGCCCGACATCTTGGCCCGCGCGTTGGTGCGCAGCGGCAGCATGACCGTGCGGGCCGGCACCGAGCCGTCGTCGATCATCGACTGGGGGACCCCGACGGCGGCGATCTCCGGCCTGGTGAACACCGTCGCCGCCACCGTGCGCAGCCGGATCGGGCTGACGCCCTCGCCCAGCGCGTGATACATCGCGATCCGGCCCTGCATGGCGGCGACCGAGGCCAGCGGCAGCAGCCCGGTGCAGTCACCGGCGGCGTAGATGCCGGCCACCGAGGTCCGCGACACCCGGTCCACGGTCAGGTAGCCGCCGCGGCCCAGCTCGATGCCGACCCGGTCCAGGCCCAGGCCGCTCGTGTTGGGCACCGACCCGATGGTCATCAGGGCGTGGCTGCCCTCGACCGTGCGCCCGTCGGCCAGCGTGACCAGCACGCCGTCCTCCGTGCGGGTCACCGATTGCGCGCGGGCATTTTTCACCAGCTGGACGCCGCGGTCGGAGAACTCCCCTTCCAGCACCAGGGCGGCGTCGGCGTCCTCGTAGGGCAGCACCCGGTCGCGGCTGGCGACCACGGTCACCGGCACGCCCAATTCGGTGTAGGCGTGCACGAATTCGGCGCCGGTGACCCCGGACCCGACCACGATGAGGTGCTCGGGCAGCGCCTCCAGGTTGTAGAGCTGGCGCCAGGTCAGGATCCGCTCGCCGTCGGGCGGCGCCGACGGCAGCACCCGCGGGCTGGCGCCGGTGGCGATCAGCACGACGTCGGCCTCGTACTCGCTGGTGACGCCGTCGGCGGTGGTCGCCTTGACGCGGTGGCAGGCCAGGCCGGGCGTGGGATCGATCAGCTCGCCGTGGCCGGCGACGACGTCCACGCCGACGCCGAGCAGCTGGTCGGTGATGTCGGCGGACTGTTCGGTGGCGAGTTGTTTGACCCGGGCATGGATCTGCGGCAGCGAGATCTTGGCGTCGTCGATGTCGATCTCGAACCCCAGCCGCGGCGCCCGGCGCAGTTCGGTGCGCAGCCAGGTCGAGGCGATGAATGTCTTGGACGGCACACAGTCGTCCAGGACGGCGGCCCCGCCGATGCCCTCGGAGTCGATCACCGTGACGCGGGTGGTGTCGGGGTGCGAGGTCGCGGCGACCAGGGCGGCTTCGTAACCGGCCGGGCCTCCACCGAGGATCACGATGCGGGTCACCACAGCCACCAACCTAACGAAGCGCCCGTCCGAATGCTCAGGGAAGACCGGCCAGCATCGGACGTCTAAGCTTTCCCCGTGCCGCTCTACGCCGCTTACGGGTCGAACATGGATCCCGAGCAGATGCAGAAACGCGCGCCACACTCGCCGATGGCCGGAACCGGCTGGCTGCACGGATGGCGATTGACCTTCGGTGGCGAGGACATCGGCTGGGAGGGCGCGCTGGCCACCGTCGTCGAGGATCCGGATTCGAAGGTGTTCGTCGTCCTCTACGACATGACACCGGCGGACGAGAAAAACCTGGACCGCTGGGAGGGCTCGGAGTTCGGCGTCCACAAGAAGATCCGGTGCCGCGTGGAGCGCATCGCGTCGGACACCGATACCGACCCGGTTCTGGCGTGGTTGTACGTTCTGGACGCCTGGGAAGGCGGAGTGCCGTCGGCCCGGTACCTGGGGGTGATGGCGGACGCCGCCGAAATCGCCGGTGCGCCAAGCGATTACGTCCACAGTCTGCGGACCCGCCCGGCCCGTAACATCGGCCCGGGCACCAGCGCCTGATCCGGAAGGAAACTCGGCTGTCAGTTCTGTCCCTACCGCTGGTCGCGGACGCGCTCGCGCGCACATTCGCCGCCACGGTCAACCCCACGCCCAAGGCCGCCGTGCGATTCCCGGAGATCGGGGGCCGAACCACCGAGGTTGCCATCGATACCCGCCACGGCCCGGTCTCGGCAACCATCTATCACCCGCCGGCGGCGACGAATCCGCCCGTCTACGTCAACGTGCACGGCGGCGGGTTCGTCGTCGGCCACCGCGAGCAGGACGATCCGTGGTGCCGATACCTGGCCGCCCACGCGGGTGTGCTGGTGATCAACCCCGACTATGTCCTAGCACCACGGCGCCGCTTTCCCGCCGCGGTGCACCAGATCTATGACGTCGTGTGCTGGGCGGCGGGCCCGGACCGCGAGTGGGACGGCACCCGGCTGTGCGTCGGCGGCCAGAGCGCGGGCGGCAACCTGTCCGCCGCGGCGGCGCGACTCGCGCTGGAGAACGGTAGCCCCGACATCGCGCTGCAGGTGCTGCACTACGCGCCGCTCGACCTCGTCACGCCCAGCCGCGACAAGGCATCGACGCTCGGGCGCCGGGCGATCATGAAGCCGTGGATGAGCGAGGTCTTCGACACCGCCTACATCCCCGAGCCGGCCCAGCGGCGCGACCGCCTGGCCTCGCCCGCCTGGGGCGACAACGCCGATGACATCGCCGGCATCGCGCCAGCGCTGGTCGTGACGGCCGAGCACGATCGGCTGCGCGACGAAGCCCGCAGGTACGCGAGCAAACTCGCCGACGTCGGCGCGTTAGCGGAGTACCACGAGGTGGCCGGCGTCGACCATGGCTACAACATCATGAGCGAGGCCGGCGACGTCACGCGGCGCACGTACGCCCACATCGCCGAACACGTCGTCCGCGCCACCGGCGCTTAGGACCGCTCGAACGCGGCCGCCTGCTCGACGATGTTCGTCATCACGCGCACGCCGATCGGCAGGGCACGCTCGTCGAGATTGAACGTCGGCTGGTGCAAGTCCAGCTGAGGTCCCACTCCCGGCCACACCCCCAGCCGGGCCATCGCACCGGGAACCTCCTCGAGGTACCAGGAGAAGTCCTCGCCGCCACCGGACTGACGGGTGTCGGCGAGCGCGTCGGGGCCGATCTGTTCGATCGCGTGGGTGAGGATGCGCGTCGAGACGTCCTCGTTGACCACCGGCGGCACCCCGCGCCGGTATTGCAGCGTGTGCTCGATGGCCAGCGGCGCCAGCAGCCCGGACACCGTCTCGCGGATGACCTCCTCCATGCCCACCCAGGTCTGCCGGCTCGCGGTGCGCACGGTGCCCGCCAGCACGCCGGTCTGCGGGATGGCGTTGGCGGCCACGCCGGCGTTGACCGCGCCCCAGACCAGCACGGTGCCGTTGCGCGGGTCGAGGCGCCGCGACAGCACGCCGGGCAGCCCGGTGATCAGCGTGCCCAGCCCGTACACCAGGTCGGCGGTCAGATGTGGGCGCGACGTGTGCCCGCCGGGTGAGTACAACGTGATCTCGATCTGGTCGGCCGCCGAGGTGATGGGGCCGTGCCGGACCGCGACCTTGCCCACCTCCAGCCGAGGGTCGCAGTGCAGGGCGAAGATCCGCGACACCCCGATGACGGCGCCGGCCGCGATGGCGTCGATCGCCCCGCCGGGCATCAGCTCCTCGGCGGCCTGGAAGAGCAGCCGCACCCCGACCGGCAGCGCGGGCACCGACGCCAGCACCAGGGCGGCGCCCAGCAGGATCGCGGTGTGCGCGTCATGCCCGCAGGCATGCGCCACGCCCGCCAGGGTGGAGGCGTACGGAACGCCGGTGAGCTCGGCCATCGGCAGGGCGTCCATGTCGGCCCGCAGCGCGATCCTGGGCTCGTGTTCGGGGCCGATGTCGCAGACGAGACCGGTTCCGCCCGGCAGCACCTTCGGGTTGAGCCCGGCTTCGGCCAGCCGCTCGCCGACGAACTGGGTGGTGGCGTGCTCCTGGCGGCCCAACTCCGGGTAGCGGTGAATGTGGCGGCGCCATTCGACCAGGTCTTGGTGATGGGTGGCCAACCAGGAATCGGCGGCGTCGGCGAGGCTCATCGATGCTCCCCGCCACGCCTGCGCTGCTGCGCGTCCAGCACCCGGTCGCGCTGGGCGGGCGTCTGGGCAAGCTGAACCACCGTGCGCGCCAGCATGATCGCGCCCTCGACGACCGCGCGGTCGGCGCTGGGGCCCGCGGCGGCGTCGGCGAAGGCGCGCTGGTGCACCATGGCGCCCCTGGCATCGACGCCGACGATCGGGTGGATCCCCGGCAGCACGTGCGTGACGTTGCCCATGTCGGTGCTGCCCATGGGCAGCGCCGCCTCGTACTCGCGGGCCACCGGCTCGCGGCCCAGGCGGCACATCTCGTCACGGAAGGTGTCGGCCAGCCATTGGTCGGGCTTCAGTTCGTCATACGGGGGTGCGGGAACGTCGATCTCGTATTCGCAGCCGGTGCCCAGCGCGCCGGCGGCGAAGCAGGCGTACATCCTGCCCTCCAGCTCGCGCAGCGAATCCGCTTCGACCGCTCGCATCGCGTACTGAAGCGCCGCGCGCCCGGGGATGACGTTGACCGCCTGTCCGCCGTTGGTGACGATCCCGTGCACCAGCTGCCCCGGCGCCAATTGCTGTCGCAGCAGCCCGATGGCCACCTGCGCGACGGTGACCGCGTCGACGGCGTTGATACCCAGGTGCGGCGCGACGGCCGCGTGGGATTCCTTGCCGCGGTAGTTCACCGTCGCCTCGGACAGGGCCAGCGAGCGTGCCCCGGCGATGTCGGCCGGGCCGGGGTGGAGCATGACTGCCGCGGCGATGTCGTCGAAGACCCCGGCCTTGAGTAGCAACGCCTTGCCGCCGCCGGCCTCCTCGGCCGGCGTCCCCAGCAGCGACACCCGCAGGCCGAGGTCGTCGGCCACCTCGGCCAGCGCCAGGGCGGTGCCCACCGCCGATGCCGCGATGATGTTGTGGCCGCAGGCGTGCCCGATCTCGGGCAGCGCGTCGTATTCGGCGCAGATCCCGATGGTCAGTGGCCCGCTGCCGAAGTCGGCGCGAAAGGCCGTGTCCAGCCCGCCGGCGGCCGCGGTGATCTCGAAGCCGCGCTCGGCGACCAGCGCCTGCGCCTTGGCGCAGCTGCGGTGCTCGGCGAAGGCCAGCTCGGGCTCGGCATGGATGTCGTGGGACAACTCGACAAGCTCGGCACCACGCCGCCGCACGACATCTTCAACGCTGTCTAACGGGGTGATGGGCACTCTCGCAGTATGTCGCAGTGTGTGATCGAGGCCCAACCCCGCCGGGGCTACACCAGCCCGGCGATGAACCCCGCCGCCTGGCCGGGGTACGGCGGTACGGAGTAGTCGTGGTGCGCATCGCGGTCACGGCCACCGACGACGCAGACGGGATCGCCCTCGCTGCACAGGTCGATGGCGCGGCCGGCGAACGCACCCGTCGACGACAGCGGCGTATTGAAGCGGTTGCCGGGGTTACCGAACACCGCGACCGCCCTGATCTTGCCGGCGAGCCCGGGATCCAGCGCCGGAGCCGAGCCGAAGTTGCCGATGCGCTGGCCCACCGGCGGCACCCCTGCGAGCATCGAGACCGCCGCGGCGCCCTGCGAGAAGCCGCCCAGCACCAGCCGCGTGGACGGGCACTGGTCGACCATCTGCGCGATGTGGTCGCGAGCGTCGTTCGCGCCGTCGGCGGTGGTCAGGAAGTTGTAGCTGGCCGGGTAGTTCACCGCGTACGAGTCGACGCTGCGCGATCCCAGCGCGGGCTGCAGCGCGCCGAACAGCGCGTCGCCCACGACGCCCAGGCCGGGCGGCTCGGCGGTACCGCGGATGAAGATGAGTTGCACGTCGGGGCAGTCCGCTTTGGCCGACGGCGGCGGGCCGAACGTGATCGAAACCACCGACAGCGCAATAGCGACGGCTACCCCCATGGCCGGGCCAACCACCGGCCACCTACGAAGATTCATACGGCAGATCCTGACACATACCGGCGACACCTCCCCACCGCTAGGCTCCCGCTGTGACCGAAACCCCGTCGGACCCAGGCGACCTCGCCCGCCGGGCGGCCGAGGTCATCGCCGAACGCACCGGGATCGCCGAGCATGACGTCGCCATCGTGCTCGGATCCGGCTGGCCGCCGGCGGTCGCGGCGCTGGGCACGCCCACCGCCGTGCTGGCCCAGGCGGAGGTGCCCGGCTTCGCCCCGCCCACCGCGGTGGGGCACACCGGCGAGCTGTTGTCGATGCGCATCGGTGCGCACCGGGTGCTGGTGCTGGTCGGGCGCATCCACGCCTACGAGGGCCACGACCTGTCTCATGTCGTGCACTCGGTGCGGGCGGCCTGCGCGGCCGGTGTGCGCGCCGTCGTGCTCACCAACGCGGCGGGCGGCCTGCGCCCGGAGATGACCGTCGGCGAACCCGTCCTGATCAGCGACCACCTGAACCTGACCGCCCGGTCGCCGTTGGTGGGCCCGCAGTTCGTGGACCTGACGGACGCCTACTCGCCGCGGCTGCGTGCGCTCGCCCGGCAGGCCGACCCCACGCTGACCGAGGGCGTCTACGCCGGGCTGCCCGGCCCGCACTACGAGACGCCCGCCGAGATCCGGATGCTGCGCACGCTGGGCGCCGACCTGGTCGGCATGTCGACGGTGCACGAGACCATCGCGGCCCGCGCGGCCGGCGCCGAGGTGCTGGGGGTCTCGCTGGTGACCAACCTGGCCGCCGGCATCGGCGGCGAACCGCTGAGCCACACCGAGGTGCTGGCCGCCGGCGCCGCGGCGGCGACCCGGATGGGGGCGCTGCTGGCGTTGATCCTTACCCAGCTCCCCCGCTTCTAGGGCCATGACGCCCGAGGAGTGGATCGTCCACGATCCCGACCCGGCGACGGCGGCCGAGCTCGCCGCGTGCGACGCGGGAGAACTCGCCCGGCGGTTCGCCCGCCCGCTGATGTTCGGCACGGCGGGCCTGCGCGGGCCGGTGCGCGGCGGGCCGGACGCCATGAACGTCGCGGTGGTCTCGCGGGCGACCTGGGCCGTCGCACAAGTGCTGATCGCGCGCGGCCTACCCGGCTCGCCGGTGATCGTGGGACGCGACGCCCGGCACGGCTCGGCGGTATTCGCCACGGTTGCCGCCGAAGTGCTTGCCGCCCAAGGGTTTTCCGTGCTGCTGCTGCCCGGTCCGGTCCCCACCCCCGTGGTCGCCTTCGCGGTGCGGCACACCGGCGCGGCGGCCGGGATCCAGATCACCGCATCGCATAATCCGGCCGCCGACAACGGCTACAAGGTGTACCTCGACGGCGGCATCCAGATCGTCTCCCCCACCGACCGCGAGATCGAAGCCGCGATGGCCGCCGCCCCGCCGGCCGACCAGATCGGCAGGACCCCCGTCGAACCCGCGCGCACCGATCTGGTCGAGCGCTACATCGAGCGGGCCGCCGGGTTGCGGCACGGCAAGGGGTCGGTGCGGGTGGCGCTGACCGCGCTGCACGGCGTGGGCGGTGCGGTGGCCGTCGAGGCGTTGCACCGCGCGGGTTTCGTCGAAGTGCATTCCGTCGGAACGCAATTCGCACCCGACCCGGATTTCCCCACCGTCGTGTTCCCCAACCCCGAGGAGCCCGGCGCCACCGACGCGTTGCTGGCCCTGGCCGCGGACGTCGGCGCCGACGTGGCGATCGCGCTCGATCCCGACGCCGATCGGTGCGCCGTCGGCATCAAGGACGGGCCGCGGTGGCGGATGCTGTCCGGCGACGAAACCGGTTGGCTGCTGGGCGATTACCTGTTGGCGACGACCCAGGTGGACAAACCGGTGGTGACCAGCACGGTGGTGTCGTCGCGGATGCTGTCGGCCATCGCCGCGCGCTACGGCGCCGTCCACGTCGAAACCCTCACCGGATTCAAATGGCTGGCCCGCGCCGACGCGAAAGTGCCCGGCGGCACGCTCATCTACGCCTACGAGGAAGCGATCGGGCACTGTGTCGACCCCACCGCCGTGCGCGACAAAGACGGCATCAGCGCCGCGGTGCTGGTGTGCGACCTGGTGGCCGCGTTGCAGGCGCGTAACCGCACCGTGCCCGACGCCCTCGACGAACTGGCCCGCCGGTACGGCGTGCACGACGTCGCCGCGGTGTCGCGCCGGATCGCCGACGCCACGGAGGCGGCCGCACTGATGCGGCGCTGGCGGGCGGACCCGCCGACAACGCTGGCCGGTTACGCCGCAACCCTCACCGATATCACCGACGCGCTGATCTTCACCGCCGGCGACGGCGACACGTCGATCAGGCTGGTGGTGCGGCCTTCCGGGACCGAGCCGAAGTTGAAGTACTACCTGGAGATTCGCTGTGCGGTTGACGGCGACCTGGACTCTTCGCGGCGCCGCGCCGCCGCCCTGCGCGAGGCGCTGATCGCTGCTGTGCGGAGCTGGTGAACAGGTTGGGCCCGAATTGGCGGTCGCCGGCATCGCCGAGACCCGGCACGATATAGGCCGACTTGTTCAGCCCCTTGTCGACCGCGGCGCAGAACACTCGCGCGTCCGGCGCCGATTTCTCCACCGCCGCAAGGCCTTCCGGAGCCGCCACCACACAGAGCACGGTGATATCGGTGGCGCCGCGACCCTGCAGCAGGCCGATGGTGTGCACCATCGACCCGCCGGTGGCCAGCATGGGATCGAGGATGATCACCGGCCTGCCCGCAAGCTTGTCGGGCAGCGCCTCCAGATACGGCACCGGCGCGTGGGTTTCCTCGTCGCGGGCGACACCGACGAATCCCGCCTCCGCCTCCGGTATCGCGGCGTGCGCGGCGTCGAGCATGCCCAGTCCGGCCCGCAGCACCGGCACCAGCAGCGGCGGCTTGACCAAGCGGGTCCCGGCGGCCGAGGAGACCGGGGTGCGAACCCGCACCGACTTTCGCGGCGCGTCCCGGCCGGCTTCGTAGACCAGCATCAGCGTCAGCTCGCGCAGCGCGGCGCGAAAACCGGCGTTATCGGTGCGGTGGTCGCGCAGCACCGTCAGCCGGGCGGCGGCCAGCGGGTGGTCGACGACGCGAATCTCCATGGGGTCGAGGGTATATAACGATCGGGCTAAGCCCTTCTGACACGCTCGCGCCCGTCCCGGGAACCGTCCGCGCCCGTTCATATACTCCGGGCGTGTTGCGCGAAATCCGCGGGCCGCTCGGCGGCGCGTACCGGGCCCTGCGGCTGCTGGGTGCGTGCGCGTTGGTGGCGCTGGCGGCCAGCCCGTTGACGCCGCGCATAGGCCTTGCGGCAGCGGTCATTCCGCAACCCGCGCACATCGTGATCGTGGTCGAGGAGAACCGCTCCGAGACCGGCATCATCGGGAACAAATCGGCGCCCTTCATCACCACGCTGGCCTCGGGCGGCGCCAACATGACCCAGTCGTTCGCCGAAACCCATCCCAGCGAACCGAATTACCTGGCGCTCTTCGCCGGCAATACGTTCGGGGTGACCAAGGACGTGTGCCCGGTCAATGGCGGCGCCGCGCCGAACCTGGGCTCCGAATTGCTCGCCGCCGGTTACACATTCGTCGGTTTCGCGGAGGGCCTGCCGGCGGTCGGCTCACCGGTCTGCAGCGCGGGCAAGTACGCGCGCAAGCATGTGCCGTGGGCCAACTTCACCAACGTGCCGGCGGCCAACTCGCTGCCGTTCTCCGCGTTCCCGATGGGCAACTACTCCAGCCTGCCGACCGTCGCCTTCGTCATCCCCAACAACGACGACAACATGCACGACGGTTCGATCGCGCAGGCCGACTCCTGGCTCAACCGCGAACTGTCCGGGTACGCGAACTGGGCGGTGGCCAACAACAGCCTGCTGATCGTGACGTTCGACGAGGACGATAACGGCGGCCGCAACCAGATCCCCACGGTGTTCTACGGCGCGCACGTCCGTCCCGGCAGCTACACCGAACAGATCAACCATTACAACGTGCTGTCCACGGTGGAGCAGATGTACGGATTGCCCAAGACGGGCTACGCCGCCGGCGCCGCGCCCATCACCGATATCTGGGGCTAGCCCCGACATGGGGCACATTCGGCCGCCGTCGCTATTCTGTGCCGCATGGTTGCTGACCTCGTGCCGATCCGCCTGAGCCTGTCCGATGGTGACCGCTACACCGTGTGGGCACCGCGCTGGCGTGACTCCGGTGACGAGTGGGAGGCGTTCTTGGGCAAAGACGAGGACCTGTTCGCGTTCGCTAGCGTCGCCGACCTGGTGGCGTTCGTGCGCGCGGACGACGACAACGACCTCACCGACCACCCGGCGTGGAAGGAGCTGCGGGCCGCACACGCGCATGCGTTCGAACCGGCCGAGGACAAGCAGTTCGACCTGGTCGCCGTTGAGGAGCTGGTCGCCGAGAAGCCGACCGAGGAGTCGGTGTCCGCGCTGGCCGGCGCGCTGGCCATCGTGTCGTCCATCGGATCGGTGTGCGAGCTGGCGGCGGTGTCGAAGTTCTTCAACGGCAACCCCAGCCTGGGCACCGTGTCCGGCGGCGTCGAGAACTTCGCCGGCAAGGCCGGCGCCAAACGCTGGCACGCGATCGCCGAGGTGATCGGGCGCAGCTGGGACGACGTGCTCGCCGCGATCGACGACATCGTCACCACCCCCGAGGTCGACTCCAAGCTGTCGGACAAGGCCGCCGACGAACTGGCCGAAGAGCGCGAACCCGACGAGCCGGACGAGGACGCCGGCGCCGAGGACGCCGCCGACGAAGAGACCGCCGAGGAGTCCCCGGAGGACGAACCCGACGCCGAAGGCGAGGATGCCGACGACGAGGCCGACCGGGCGACCGGCGACACCGTGGTGCTGGGCAGCGACAAGGACTTCTGGCAGCAGGTGGGCATCGATCCGATCCGGATCATGACGAGTTCGGGCACCTTCTACACGCTGCGCTGCTACCTGGACGACCAGCCGATCTTCCTGGGCCGCAACGGACGCATCAGCGTCTTCACGTCCGAGCGCGCGCTGGCCCGCTACCTGGCCGACGAGCACGACCACGACCTGGCGGACCTGAGCACCTACGACGACATCCGCACCGCCGCAACCGACGGCTCGCTGGCGGTCGAGATCACCGAGGACAACATCTACGTGCTCAGCGGGCTGGCCGACGACCTGGCCGACGGACCGAACGCCGTGGATCGCGAGCAGCTGGAACTGGCCGTCGAGGTGCTCCGCGACATCGGCGACTACTCCGAGGAGGGCACCGTCGACAAGGCGCTCGAGACCAGCCGGCCGCTGGGCAAGTTGGTGGCCGCCGTGCTCGAGCCCGACTCGGTCGCCAAGCCGTCGCCGCCGTACGCCGCGGCGGTCCGCGAGTGGGAGAAACTGGAGCAATTCGTCGACGGGCGGCTGCGCCGCGAGTAGCGCCACCGTTTGACGGGCCGGGCTTAGACGGGAAGGTTGGGTGACGTGTCGCTTCCCGGTATCGGGCCGTTACCGCTCTACGGATTCCAGCGTCCCGCCCTGTTGTTGTTCGGGCTGGTGCCCCTGGCGCTGCTGGCCGTCTACATCTGGGTCCAGGCGCGGCGGCGCCAACGGCTGCACCGCTACACCGATGCGCCCGTGGCGCAGTCGCCGTGGCGGCATCTCCCGATCGCCGTGTCGCTGCTGTGCCTGGCGCTGTTGACCATCGCGCTGGGCACGCCCACCCACGACATGCGCATCCCGCGCAACCGCGCCGTCATCATGCTGGTGATCGACATGTCGCAGTCCATGCGCGCGACCGACGTCGAACCCAACCGGCTCAAGGCCGCCGAACAGGCCGCGACCCAGTTCGCCGGTCAGCTCACGCCCGGCATCAACCTCGGGCTGGTCGGATTCGCCGGCACGCCCTATCTGCTGGTGCCGCCCACCCCGCAGCACCAGGCCACCATCGACGCCCTGAAGAAGCTGGATTTCGCCGACAGCACCGCGACCGGCGAAGCGATCTTCACCGCCCTGCATGCGATCAGCGCCACCGCGGTCGCCGGCGGCGACACACCGCCACCGGCGCGGATCGTGCTGCTCTCCGACGGCGGCGAGAACAAGCCCTCCAATCCCAGCGATCCGCACGACGGCGTCTACACCGCGGCGCGGCTGGCCAAGGACGAGGGCGTGCCCATCTCGACGATCTCGTTCGGGACCAAGGGCGGCGAGATCGAGATGGACGGGCAGCGCCACGCCGTCCCGGTCTCGACCGACCAGATGAAGACCGTCGCCAAGTTGTCCGGCGGCCAGGCCTACACCGCCACCAACCTCGGCGAGCTGCAGAAGAGCTACAACGCCATCGAGAACGAGATCGGCTACCGCACCGTGCCGGGGCCCGGCAGCTCCGGCTGGCTGCGCCTCGGCGTGCTGACCGCCCTGATCGCGACGGCGCTGGCGCTGCTGATCAACCGGCGCCTGCCCAGCTGAGAGCTCAGGCGGGCAGCCTGCGGTTCAGCAGCAGACCGGCCAGCACGGCGCCGGCCATGACGAAGGCGCCGAGCAGCATCCAGGCCAGGCTCGCGTCGCCCTTCACGGTTTCGTAGCCGATCTGGCGCTGCAGCGTCGAGTACACGTTCTTCAGCGAATCCAGGCTGTCGGCGTGGAACGACTGGCCGTCGGTGATCTCGCAGATCTTCTGCAGGGTCTGGTCATCCACCGGAACCGGGATGGTGGCGCCCTCGTAGTCGACGGTGCCGTACGGGGTGCCGAACGAGATCGTCGAGATCTGCACGCCCTCGGCCTTGGCGGCCCGCGCCGCGGTGAACGCCCCCTGCGGGGCATTGGGGTCCAGCGGCACATTCTCGGCGCCGTCGGACTCCAGCACGATCCGCGCCGGTGGTGGCCCGTCGCCGCCGCCCATCACCGACCCCACCGTCGCGATCGCCTGCAGGGCGGTGAAGATGCCCTCTCCCGTCGCGGTTTTGGGCATCGGCTTGAGGCTGTCGATGCCGGCCTTCACCGCGCCGCGGTTGGTCGTCGGGGGCACCAGCAGGGTGGCGTTGGCGGCGAACTCCACCAGTCCCAGGTTGATCGCCGGGGTCAGCTGGTCGGAGAACTGCTTGCCGGCCTCCTTGGCCGCGTCCAGGCGGTTGGGCGGCACATCGGTGGAGGCCATCGACTCCGAGACGTCGATCACCAGCATCACGACCGCGCGGTTGAGCGGGATCCGGACGTCCGAGGTCGGCCCCGCCATCGCGGTGGTCAGCAACACCAGCGACACGGCCAGCAGGATGGTCGGCACGTGCCGCCACTTGCCGGGCGCCGCCGGGGCCACCCGCTCCAGCACCTCCATGTTCGCGAAGCGCAGCACCCGGCGACGGCGGGCGAATTGCTGCACGACGTAGAGGCCGATCACCAGCAGCACGATCAGCAGGACCAAAAAGAACCAGGCGTTCTGGAAGCCGGTGAGCGACACCGGTCCCAGCAGGGGCACCTTCATGTCCAGCCACACTATGCGCCGAACTCCGGCGGTGCATGGGCCGCCGCCGGGACTATCCGGCGCCGAGATCGCGACGCTGGGTGAACTTGATATCCAGGCTGCGCAGGTAAGTCTGCAATCCGGCGTCCTGGATCGGGATCAGGTGGGCGGGCTCGTGGGTCTCGTTGTAGTGGGCGTGCCACATCCCCGGCGGGGTGGTGAAGGCGCAACCGGCCCGCCAGTCCACCCGAATGGGGTCGACGATGTCGCCGCGGGAGTCGAGGCGGGTGCCCAGCAGCGTGTAGCAGCCGAACTCCGGCGCATCCAGGATGAGGTCAAGCGCGACCGACTGGTGCCGGTGCGGGCGCTGCACCTGGTTGGGTGGCAGCACGCCGAACATGGCCCACAGCACGTGAGTGATGGTCAGCGTCTGCGCCTGATCGGCGTTGGCCAGCAGCACGCTGACCCGGCTCTTGTCGTTGGCGCCGGGACGGGAGGCGATCTTTTCCAGCCTGGCCACGGCGTCGGCGCGGCGAAACTTCGTTGCCTCAAACCGCGGCTGGGTGGCTTCGACGCCCAGGTAGCGCATCAGCGGCTCGTCGTGCACCCAGTACATGGCCGTGTCGGTGGCGGCGTAGAACACCGAGTGGCTGCCCGCGGGCAGCGTCACGAAATCGCCCTTCTCCCAGTCGATCAGCCGCCCGTTGACCGCCGCGAAGCCCCGCCCGTAGAGCACGTAGTACAGCTGCGAGGTGGCGTTGGGGCTGGTATCGACCTGCTCGCCGCAGCGGATGCTGATGAAGTTGGCCAACAGCGCGGGGCTGGTCGCGGCGCCGGAGTCGATGCGCAGTTCCTCGGACAGGTCCAGCGGGATCACACCGGTCGGCGCGTCGAGATAGACCTCGGGATCGAAGCGCCGCATCGGCATCGGTGGTATGTGCCCGGCTCCGATCGGGTTGGCCGCCTTGGAGTACTCGAAGTATTCGGCCTGCTGCGCCCATTCCTCGAAACGGCCCTCGAACCCGTACTCGGCCACGTTGATCATCGGCGCGGGGATCGTCGGATCCAGGTTCGGCGTGACCAGCTTGTGCGCGGTCGGCATCTCCGCCTCCATTTCCTAGCTCTGTTTCGTATCTGAATAGTATTTATCTTGTATCTTAGCGTCAATCCGCGCAGGTGGGGTGCCCGGTGTTAGGGTCATGACCACGCTTGAGATACGACTTGGCCACCGGAAGGGGGTGTGCGTGCCGGCAAAGGTCCGTCGACCGGGCACCGCCAAGGACCGCGCGCTGGACTACGTCAAGACGCAGGTACTCACCGGCGCGTTCCCGGGCGGTGAGCTGATCAGCGAAGGCGACGTCGCCAGCGCGCTGGGGATGTCGCGCACCCCGGTGCGCGAGGCGTTCCTGCGGCTGGAGGCCGAGGGGTTGTTGCGGTTGTATCCGCAGCGCGGCGCCCTGGTGGTGCCGGTCTCGCCCGACGAGGTACGAGCGGTGATGGAGTCTCGGCTGGTGCTCGAGCAGTTCGCGGCCCACAAGGTGATCGGACGCGGTCCAGCCGTCTGCGCCGCGGTCTTCGAACGGCAATCGGGCGAACTGCGGCGGCAGCGCGACGCCGCGTCCGCGGCCGACTGGCGGGCGTTCGTGGAGTCCGACCGCGCCTTCCACGCCATCACCCTGGAAGAGTCGGGCAACACCATCCTGGCGAATTTCTATTCGACGTTGCGCGACCGGCAGATGCGGATGATCGGGGAATCGTCGCTGCGCGAGCCCGATCGGGTGGCCACGATAGTGGCCGAGCATCAAGGCATCGCGGAAGCGTTGCGCGACGGCGACTTACCGCTCGCGCTGCAGGCGGTGCAGACCCACCTGGCCAGCACGGTGCGGGCCATGGGGTTGTCCGTCCTCTAGGGCTCGGGTTGCAGATGATCGACGGGCGTGCGCATCCGCCCCCGCACGATCGGCACGCAATCATCGGGGAGCTCCGTGGTGACCTCCAAACCGGCGCGCGTGAGTTCATCGAGGAATCGCGGTAGCTGCTCCATCGCGCCGGTCGGCAGGTCATGCAGTACGACCACGGTGTGCTGAGACTTGTCGGCATCGGCGAGCGCCCGGCTGACCCATCCGACGGGGTCGGCCCAGTCGCGCGGGACGCTGTTCCACAGGACGCAGGTGTACTTCTGCGCGACGAGGTAGTCGACGGCCGCTTGATTCAGGCAGCGACGTTCGAGTGCGCCCTCGGTCCCCCACGGCCGGAAGTACCGATCGGCATCGGCGACATCGCCCAAAAGCGTTTGCGTGCCGCTGATTTCGTCGATGGCTTGCGCCGGGGAAAGCTCTCCGAGAGGCAATCCATGGGTGTAGGAGTGATTGCCGATCAGGTGCCCCTCACGCGCGGCGCGCTCCATCAGCCGGCGTCCCGCCGGCGCGCGAACGTTGCGCCCTACGACAAAGAACATGGCGGACATCTGACGCTGAGCGAGCGCATCGAGAACCTGATCCGTGACCCCGGGAGTCGGTCCGTTGTCAAAGGTCAAGGTGATTTTCGAAGGCATGGCGGGTGCTCATCCATCACGTCATAGTTGCCTGACTGATTGATCAGACAGTACGTTATCGGGTAGCCGGTGACCAAGAGAAGAGTCGATGTTGACCGCAACCGTTCCGACAGCCCCGAACGCTGATTCCGCGGGCACGGCCGCCGACGCCCGGCAGCGGATCCTGCAGACGACGATGCGGTGCTTCGGCGCGTACGGCTATGAGAAGTCGTCGATGAAGCTGATCTCGGCGAAAGCCGGCGTCTCGCAGACCCTGCTGCACTATCACTTCGAGACCAAGGAAAAGCTGTTCCAGGCCGCGATCGACGACATGGCCAAGGCGATGTTCTCGACCGCGTCGGCCCGGCTTGCCGACCGGATGTCGGTGACGGACGGTCTCAACGAGGCGGCCGATCTGGTGTACACCCTGTTCATCGACAACCTCGAAGCGGTCACGTTCATGGTCGAGTTCACCGCGGCGGCCAATCACAACGAGTTCTTGCGGAGCGCGTACGTCGACTATCGCGATACTCAGCGCCGGCGGATCGCTGAGCTGCTACGCGCGATCGTCGGTGACGACGCGCCGCCAGGTTTGATCGACGAGACGGTGCATCTCGTGGAGATCGTCTTGCTAGGCATGTCGATGCAGCGCCCGTTCGTTGGCGACACTGCGCGCTTCCGCGGCGATTTCGACGCTTTCGCGCGCATGATCGCCACCCACATCACCGAACGATTGAATTCGAGGCGCCGATGACCGCGAACACCACCACGCAGGCAGTCCCGCCGATGGCAGAGGACGCGGTGACCGGATCCGGTGGACGACGAATCTTCGTGCGCCGCTACGACAACGACAACGCCGACTACGTCTTGGTGCTGGTGCATGGCACCGCCGGGAACAGCGAAGGCTACGACACCTTCGCCGAGCACATGCGCCGCCATCATCGGGCGGCGGTGTATTCGTTCGACCTCACCGGGCACGGCCGCACCGAAGGCAGGGCGGGCGTGTTCAGTTTCGAGGCCTTCCTCGAAGACACCCGGGCGGTGACCGATTACGCCGCGCGACGCACTTGCCTGCCCGTCATCGTGCACGGCGCGAGCCAGGGGGGCGAAGTCGCATTCCACGCGCTCGACGCGTGCCCCGCCGTGGTGGCCGGTGTGTGCATGAACATCTTGTTGAACCACGAGGCGCCGATGAGCCCGGCGATCCGGCTGTTTCAGTCGCGCCCGGCCCGATTCGCGGCAGCGAAGATAGGCGATCGGCTTCGGATCCCGCTACGGCGGTTCATCGACTTCAAGGCCGCCTACCAAGAAGATCCCGGCTTACTGGAAACGAAGAAGAAGGACCCGCTGTACGTCTGGTCGTACGGGTTGCGAAGCTACCACTCGGTGTTCAACTATGTCCCGCCACGGCCCGCAGCGGCCAACACGAAACCAGTCCTGATCACGTGTGGCGAGCACGATGAAATAGTCGGCGCCGAACACTGCCGGGCGTGTTTCGAGCGGATCGGCGGGACCAAAGACTTCTTCATGATGCCCGGCGGCGGCCATCAGCTGATGTTGTTCGACAGAGACGTCTACGGCCGGGTCATCGACTCGTGGATCCGGGAGCGTGCGCTCGGTAACGCCCAATCATGGCAAGCGCCAATCGAACCCGAGGAGCGAAGGTACTTCGAGTTCCTCGATCACGAACGGGCGAACGACGCAGTCGGTGAGCCCGAGTACCGCTATTCGATGATCGATCGCGCGCTGATGCGGATCAGCAACGGCACGATCGAGCGCGGGGTCCGCTACTTCTCCAACGCCGACGTCAGCGCGCAGTGGCGTTTCACGGCAGACCTGGTCAGCGAAATCGACTACACCGCATGGGATTTCCTGCGCGACTATCTGCCGTCCACAGATAGCGACCACCCGGCGATGGCGGTGGTCGGCTGCGGCGGCGGAGGGGCGATCGCGGGATTGCTGGAACGCTATCCGCAGCTGCGCGAGTGGGACATCGTCGGCGTCGACGTCGACTACAAATCGATCGACGCGGCCCGCAAGCGCTTCGCCGGCCGGCGCGGGGTGAACTTCGTCGTCGGCGACGCGCGAAAGGCGGATGTGCTGGCGGCCAATCGGTTCGACCTGATTTACCTGCACGGAGTCTTCGACCATTGCACGGAGCACCGCCGTCTGCTCGACAGCGTGTTCACCGCGCTGAAGCCAGGCGGCCGAATGTTCTATGTCACACCGGATCGCAACGTTTTCACCTGGCTTTACTTCATCACGGTCGGGCCGCTGTTCGTGTTCGGCCTACACAAGCCCAACCACGACTTTCGGCGATTCCCCCGCCCGGCCGAGTTGAATACCATGCTCCGGCACGCCGGTTTCGAGCTGCTGCCCAGGCGAGACCGGCCGACGGCACCGGCCATGGTCGGCCTCGAGTACAAATCCGGGATGAATCCGTTCCCGGTCAAGAGGTCGGTGCGCACTCGTGCCCTCGGCGACGAGATCTTCAAGCACACCAGCCCCAGGTGGTGGTTGGGCAACGGCTTCCTCGGTGAATATGTGGGAGCGGCGCAAAAACCGAACCGGTGATATCTGCCGGTGCTTAATATGCTTCTACGCGGCCGGGGCCGCCCGACATGAAGGGGAACCGATGGGTTGGGAAATGGCTCCGAAGATCCGCGACGCGATCACGAGGGCGGCCGTGGCCGCGGCGGTGCTCGGGGTCGTTGCGACGGGTGCCCCAAGTGCAGCGAACGCGATGCCCGCGCGTACGCCCGGTGCGCCCGTTCCGCTGGACGACCCCGATCCCAACCTGCCCACCAACCCATCCGATCCCCGTTGCGTGGCGATGCCCGAGGTGGCGCAATGCCAGGGCGGGCCGTATGCCGCCGGCGGCGCGCCCACCGGCCCGGCGGACCTGAGCTGCATCAGCCAGCCCACTAACCCGGTGTGCGCGGGTGGTCCGTACGCGCCGCCCCCGGCGGATCCGCCGATCGCCCCGCCTCCGCCGGTGGACGCGCCACCGCCGGTGGACCCGCCACCAGTGGCGCCGCCACCCGTCGCACCACCACCGATGGAAGCCCCGCCGATGGCGCCGCCACCCATGGAGCCGCCGCCCATGCCGATCGCGCCCGCAGCGCCGGCCGACACCGGGATGGCCGGGATGCCCGGGCACATCTGACGGCGGGCCGCTACCCGATCAGCACCGCGTAGCGCGGCTTGATCACCTCGTCGATGATCGCCAGCCGCTCGTCGAACGGGATGAACGCGGACTTCATCGCGTTGATGGTGAAGCGCTCGAGGTCACTCCATCCGTAGCCGAAAGCCTCCACCAGTCGGTGCATTTCGCGGCTCATGAAGGTGTCGCTCATCAGCCGGTTGTCGGTGTTGACGGTCACCCGGAAGCGGGCGCGGGCCAGCAGATCGAACGGATGCTCGGCGATGCTCTTGACGGCACCGGTCTGCACGTTGGAGCTGGGACACAGTTCCAGCGGAATTCGCTTGTCGCGCAGGATCGATGCCTGTTGGCCCAGCCGCACTTCACCGTCGTCCGACACCTTGATGTCATCGACGATGCGCACCCCATGGCCCAGCCGGTCGGCACCGCAGAAGGCGATGGCCTCATGGATGGACGGCAGCCCGAACGCCTCACCGGCGTGAATGGTGAAGCGGGCGTTGTGGTCTCGCATGTACTCGAACGCGTCCAGGTGCCGTGTCGGCGGGTTGCCGGCCTCGGCGCCGGCGATGTCGAACCCGACGACTCCCTTGTCCCGGAACCGGATCGCGAGCTCGGCGATCTCGCGGGACACCGCCGCGTGCCGCATCGCCGTGACCAGAAGGCGCACCACGATCGGGCGCCCCGCCGCCGCACACGCCTTCTCGCCGTCGGCGAAGCCGGCCAGCACGGCCTCGACGATCGCATCGAAGGACAGCCCGCGGTCGATGTGCAGCTCGGGCGCGAACCGGATCTCGGCGTAGACCACCGAGTCCTCGGCCAGATCCTGCACGCACTCGTAGGCGACCCGATGCAGCGCCTCGGGCGTCTGCATCACGGCCACGGTGTGCGAGAACGGCTCCAGGTAGCGCTCCAGCGAGCCGCTGTGCGAGCGGGTGCGAAACCACCTCGCCAGCTCGTCGACGTCGGTGGCGGGCAGCCCGCCATAGCCGACCTGCTCGGCGATCTCCAGCACGGTGGACGGGCGCAGGCCGCCGTCGAGGTGGTCGTGCAGCAGGGCCTTGGGGGCCCGCCTGATCTGCTCCAGGCCCAGCGGTGCGGTCATGCGACGATCCGATCGATGATCAGCGGTCGGGACTGGATCTCGGCCGCATCGCCGGCGATGCTCCAGCGGCCGTCCAGCTCGGCGAGCGCGGCATCGAAGCGCTCGGGGGTATCGGTGTAGAGAGTGAACAACGGCTCGCCGGCGGTGACGGGCTCGCCGGGGCGCCGGTGGATCCGGATGCCCGCGCCCGACTGCACCCGTTCGCCCGGACGGGACCTGCCCGCACCGAGGCGCCATGCCCCCAGCCCCACTGCCATCGCGTCGATATCGCCCATTGTGCCGCCCCGCGGGGCGGTCACGTTCTCGGCATGCCGACCGACGGGCAACGGCATCGTCAGGTCGCCGCCCTGTGCCGCGACGAGCCGGCGGAACCGGTCCATCGCGGTGCCGTCGCGCAGGGCGTCGGCGGGGTCGCGGTCGTCGATCCCGGCCAGCTCGAGCATCTCGGAGGCCAGCCGCAAAGTCAGCTCGACGACATCGGGCGGGCCGCCCCCGGCCAGCACCTCCAGCGCCTCGACGACCTCGAGGGCATTGCCGACGGTCGCGCCCAGCGGGCGATTCATGTCCGTCAGCAGCGCGCGGGTGGGCACCCCGTGCGCCGCACCCAGCTCGACCATGGCGTGCGCCAGTTCGCGGCACTGCCGTTCGGAGTCCAGCAACGCCCCGGAACCGACCTTCACGTCGAGCACCAGCGCGCCGGCCCCCTCCGCCAGCTTCTTGCTCATCACCGAGCTGGCGATCAGCGGCAGCGACTCGACGGTGGCGGTGATGTCGCGCAGCGCGTAGAGCTTGGCGTCGGCCGGGGCCAGGTCCCCGGCGGCGAAGATGGCCGCGCCCACCTCGCGCAGCTGGTCGCGCACGCGCTGATTGGACAGCCTTGCGGTGAAGCCGGCGATGGATTCCAGCTTGTCCAGGGTGCCGCCGGTATGGCCGAGCCCGCGGCCCGACGCCTGCGGCACCGCGGCCCCGCAGGCGGCGACGACGGCCACCAGGGGCAGGGTGATCTTGTCCCCCACCCCGCCCGTGGAGTGCTTGTCGACCGTGGCCAGGCCCAGGTCGCCGAAGTCGAGCGTGTCGCCCGACGCCAGCATCGCCGCGGTCCACCGGGCCGTCTCGCCGCGGTCCATGCCGCGCAACAGGATCGCCATCAGCAGGGCCGCCATCTGTTCTTCGGCCACCCGGCCGCCGGTGTAGGCGTCGATGACCCAGTCGATCGCGGCGTCGGACAACCGGCCGCCGTCGCGCTTGGTCCTGATCACCGTGGGCGCGTCGAAGGCGGGCTCAGTCGGGTCGCCAAGGCTCAGGGCGTCATCCCGTTCTCGTTGAGGAACGACGCCAGCGCCCCGACCAGCTGGGTGGAGAACGGTAGGGCCTTCGTGTAATTGGCCGGCGTCCTGCTGGCGTCCTCCTTCAGGACATGGTCCACACCGGTCAGGTGGACGTAGTCGGTCTTGGTGCCCGCGCTGGTCAGGCCGGACACCAGCGAATCGACGTCCTGGCAGGTGATTTGCAGATCGGCGTCGCTGCAGGTGACCAACACCGGCATGGCGCGCGGCAGTTTGGCCGCCAACGCCGCCGGGTCGATCGCGTCTTCCTGCGACAGGGCGTGCGCGTTGGCGGCGTTGATCACCGGCCTCAACGCCGGTGGTTCGTCCGGCGGAACCTGCCCGGTCGCGCGGAACTCCTGGATGGCGTGATCGATCGCCGCCGTGCTTTGGGCGGCCTGCGCGGCGGTGAGCCGCCCGGACCTGACGGCCGCGTCGGCCTGGGCGCGGGCCTGCGCCGACACGTGGTCGAGGATGCGGCGGCTGGCGGGCTCCAGCAGCCCCAGGGCCCGCACCGCGGGAGCCGTCCCGGGCACGGCGGCGGCCAGCATCATCGCGTAGAGGGCGCCCTCGCTATGGCCGAGCACCATCAGGCGGTTCCGGTCGATGCCGGACTGGCCGGCGAGGAAGTTCAGCGCGCCGGTCGCCTCGTCTTGGAATACGCCGATATCGACCTTTGCCGGGTCGGCCGCGTAGGGTCCGAGGCCGGTCTGGCCGGTGCCGAGCTTGTCGTAGCGCAAGCTGGCGACGCCGTCGTCCGACAGCGCCTTCGCCAGGCTCCGCAGCGTGTCGAGCCGACCCGGCATGACGGCCGAGTCACCGTTGCGATCCGTCGGCCCGCTGCCGGCGATCAGCAGCGCCCCCGGCACGGCCCCGCCGCGCCCGGCCGGATGACGGAAGGTGCCGTACACCGTCATGTCGGC
>NZ_JCALEJ010000036.1:0-39119 GCF_059813315.1 Mycobacterium sp. NGS11 | reverse complement strand
CAGCCACCCGCGCAGGCGATCCGGTCGAACTGCTGGCGATGTTCAAAACCTACGGCGCGTCCGGATGCGAGGCGCTCTTGGGCTCCATCAAGTCCAATGCCGGGCACGCGCAGGCAGCCTCGGGCATTCTCGGGCTGATCAAGCTGCTGCTCGCTGGCCAGCACGGCCACGTTCCGCCCACCCTGTTCGCCGACAACCCGACCAAGAAATTGAACTGGGACCTGACCGGGCTGCGGCTGGCGACCAAGCTGCACCCGTGGCCGGCCACAGGCGGATTCCGCTACGGCGCCGTCTCGTCCTTCGGTGCCGGCGGCTCCAACGCCCACGCCGTTATCGCGATGCCGGCAGGTGAGCGATGACGGTGTTCAGCTACCAGCTTCCGGACACCACCATTCCGGTCCTACTTTCATCCGACACCGCCGAGTTGCTACGCGCCGAGGCCGCTGCGTTGCGCGCTTATGCGGCAACACATCCCGGGATTACGGCGCAGGAGATCGCCGGGATGTTATTCCGGACCCGGGTGGCGCGTCCACACCGTGCGCTGGTCATGATTCGTGAGCGCGACGAGTTGCTGGAAGCCCTGCAGGCGGTGGCGGCCGGCGCCGAGCATCCCGCGGTGCTGCGCAACCATGATCCGGCCACCGCCCGCCGCGTCGGCTACGTGTTTCCCGGACAGGGCGGGCAGCGGCCCGGAATGGGTCGCTGCTACTACGAACAGGCGCCTGCCTATCGCAACGAGGCCGACCGGTGCCTGACGGCCTTCCGGGAGCAGTTCGGCGAGTCGCCCGCGGATTATCTTCTGCACGAGGATTTTTCGGCCGCTGATACTGCGGGCGTGGTCCAGCCCGCGTTGTTCGTTCATATGGCCGGGCTTGCCGCGATGTGGCGCGCCGTCGGGATCCCACCGAACGTCACCGTCGGGCACAGCCAGGGCGAGATCGCCGCCGCCTATATCAGCGGTGTGGTGCCCCTAGCCGACGCGGTGAGCGTGGTGGGAATCCGCGCGCGGGCCGCCGACGAATTCGCAACCGGCGACTACGCCATGGTAGTCATCGCGGCCGACCGGGACAGCTGTGACGCGCTGCTGGCCCGTCGCCCCGGCTGGGCGCAGCTGTCAGTGGTTAATTCGCCGAACCTGACCGCGGTTTCGGGCGATCGCGCAGCGGTGCAGGGCCTCGTCGATACCTGCGCCGAACGGGGCACGTTCGCACGCGTGATCGGCGTGCACTACCCCGCGCACACCAGCCTCATCAACGAACTCGGCGACAAGCTCCGTGCGAGCCTGGCCGAGCGGCTGCAACAATCGGCGTTCCTCAACAGCGAAATCGCCTGCCTCGGCAGCACCCTGGGTGAACCCATCGCCGCCGACCTGCCGGTCGTGGAGTACTGGTGGTGGAATCTGCGCAACACCGTGCGCTTCGACAAGGCCGTGGCGGCGGCGGCCTCGTTGGGCGTCAACACCTATGTCGAGCTCTCTGATCACCCGGCGCTGCTGTTGGCGACCGAGGAGAACCTCGCCGCGTTGGCGGACGGTCAGGCGGCGACGGTGGTGGGCACGTCCACCCGCACCGCCACTGATCTCGGCGAGTTCACCCGCAACCTCGCGCGGGTCGCCGTCCAGGACCTGGACTACCGGTGGGAGACGCTACGCACCGAATCCGAGGGCCCCGCTCCTCTACCGCTGCCCGATTTCCCCAACGCGCTGATGAACCAGCTCCGACTGTGGCTGCCCTTTGAGGAGCTGGGCACCCGGCCTGTTCGTGACACCCCCACCAGCGCACCGGCGACGCAACTTCTCGCCGAGCAGTGGGTGCGACTCTCGCAGCGAAAACTGGTGGCGCAGCGCACGATCGGCGTCATCGATCACACCGGTGTGTGCGCGGACTTGGCCGCAGCCCTGTGTCGCGCCGCCACCGACATCGGGGCCACCGCTCAAGTGATCGACGCCGCCCGCGACGATCTGGACACCTACGTCGCCCTGCTTCCGCCGACACCAGACCTGGAGGGCGCCGAAGCGGCGGCCTCCGTGTCGACCTTCTTCGCCGACCCCGCGTGGTGGCTCGGGGCCAGCGCCCACCTGACCGAGTACTGGCTGGTCACAACGAGCGCTGAGGCGGTAGTTGCCGCTGACACCCAGCTCGACCTGGTCCACGCCGCTGCCAGCGCCGGGTTCCGGTGTGTGGGCACCGAGTACCCGCGCGTGCGGTTCCGGCACCTTGATCTCGCCGGTACAACGGTGCCGGATTCGGCTGCTGGGATCGTCTCAGCACTGCACTGCGCCGAAGAACCGGAGCTGGCGCTGCGCAACAACGCCCTGTACGTCAAGCGGATCGTGGCCGGTGACGCCATTGCCGGCGAATCGGATGCCGTGCCCGACCATGTCCTGATTCTCGGCGGGACCGGAAACCTCGGCCTGGAGTTCTGCGATCACTTCGCGCGCCGCGGAGCGCGGCGGATCACATTGGTCAGCAGGTCGGGGGAAACGGATGCCGTCGCGGCGCGACTGCGTCCAATCCGCACCGCCGGCACACGAATCGATGTGGCCCGCTACGACATCGGCGACGCGGCGGCCGTGACGAGTTTGGCGCAGCAACTTGGGGATGCACCGGCCGACTTGATTATCCAGGCGGCCATGGCGCATTCGGACGCCGACCTCCCCGATATCACCGCCGAGCGTGCGGAGCATGCGTTGCGCGCCAAGGCCATCGGCACGTCACAGATCCTGCAGTCGATCCCCCGCACTGAGAGTTGCCGCATCGTGCTGTGCTCTTCGGTGACAGCGACCATTGGCGGGCGCGGCCAGATCCTCTACGCGGCGGCCAACCGGATGCTCGACGCCATGGCACACCGCTTGCGCGCCGAAGGCCTCAACTGCGTCGCCGTGCAATGGGGCCAATGGACGACCCTTGATCTCGACCCCCCCGGGCGGGCGAAGCTGGCCGTTACAGGTGTGCTACCGATGACCCCTACCGACGCGATGGCGATAGGCATGGCAGGGCTGCAGCACAACGCCATTGTCGCCGCGTTCGACATCGACCGCGTCATCCCGGTGCTGGGCAGCTACGGATATGGTCCGCTGCTGTCCGAATTGAGCCACCCGCCCGCCGTCGCCGAAGCGCCTCCCTTGGCGGGCAACGTGTCAGAACGGGTCACCAGCGTGCTGGCGCAAACGATCGGCGTAAATGACATAGGTGCCATCAACCCCGGCATCCCGATGGTCGCGATTGGTCTGGATTCGCTACAGGCCCTGGAGTTGCGGCGGCGGGTCAAGGAGGAGTTCGGTTACGAACTCGACATCACAGAGCTGTTGGGAGGGGCCACCATTGCCGATCTTCTCGCCAAGCTGGGCGCGTAGCCTCGCTGGTCGCCGAAGTACAGGGCTTGTTGTTGTCGTGGCCGGTGAGGCTCTTATTCGCGTCAAAGATCAGGCGGCGTTAAGGAATTGGCGCTAATTGGCTGCGAGTGTGTCGTCGCGCTGAATTCCGTGTTTGATTCGGCAGATGGCCGTGGAGCAGACGCCGAAATGCTTAGCGAGGGCCCATACCTCGGCACAGTTTCGGAAAGCGTTGGCGCGCGTGCGCAAGGTGTTCTGGTCGCTCCCACCGGTTGCCCCATACCCGCATTGGGTATAGTCCAGGGTGAAGATTTGGGACGGTTGGCTGGCAGCACGGCGGCGACGAAGGAGTTCAGCGACACGCCAACCCAGGTACCGTCGAATGCGCTGCCGTGACGACCGTGAGCCCGCCACATAGTTGACAGGAAGAGGATCCGTGGAAGCTACTTTGGGCCACAGTCACTTCGTGCGTCTGCCCGACGGGCGCAAGCTGCACTACATGGCGGCTGGCACCAATGGACCCACGGTGGTTTTCGAATCCGGTTTAGGCGCCTCACGATCGGAGTGGGGGCTGGTACAACCGCTGGTGGAACAGCGATTCCGGACAGTGGTCTACGATCGGGCCAATTTGGGGCGCAGTGATGATGACGCTGAACCACGCACGCTGGAACGCCTCACCGGTGACCTGACCGAACTGTTGGCAGCGCTGGATGTGGGCCCCTACATCCTGGCCGGGCACAGTTATGGCGGAACGATTGCGCTGGCCGCAGCTGCCGCGAATCCGGGCCGGGTGGCCGGGCTGGTGCTCATCGATCACTCGGACGAACACGTCAATATCTGCTGTGGCTCGCCGCTCAAACGCCTACGGCGCATCGCGCTGGCCGCCCGGTCGATAATTGGTGTGCTCAGGCATCTACACCTGCTATCGCTGGCCGTGCGGCGGGTGATGCCGGGCATGCCTGGCGACGTGGTCCACGATCTCGTCACCGAAGATCTCAGCCTGCGCGCCGCCCAGGCAGCCGACGAAGAGGAACGGTTCTTCATTGAGGGCCTACAAAGTCTGCGGCGTCATCCGCCCGCCGTCGGCGATACGCCGGTCACCATAATCTCAGGGATGAAGTCGACGATCTTCGACAGGTCCATCCGTAAGGCTTTCGTGGCGGCGCATCGCCGCACCGCGGCGCGGCTGGATGCGCGTCACGTCGAGGCGGCGCGGTCGAATCATCAAGTGGTTCTTACCGAACCGCAACTGGTCGCTGAGGAGATCATCCGGATCGCCGGCTACGGGCAGGGACTGACGGTCCATCGCAACTCCGATGACGAGCTACGACTGGTCGATGAAGGACAAGCGCTACCCCCGAACACCCGGCACTAACCATCAAGCACCGCAGCGATCCATTCTGCGGTTCACCGAACTACGCGGACCTACCGCCCGCCCGATCCGGGGCTGCAACCACCGCGGCCGATGCAGCTCGACGGCCCGCTCGATGTCGTCCCGGCGCTGAGACTGGATACATCGAGTTCATAAGGTTTTAACTGCTCCTGATCACTCGAGCGGGCGCATGGCCGGAACATTGTGGAGCGCATAGGCCTACGCGATTACAGCGAGTATCGCCGAAGCCGATGGCCTGGGACGCCGTGGGCAGCGAATTATTTTGATGCTGCACCTTGACCTTGCCCCTGAGGCAATCCCTACCGTGGGAGTTACCGGCAGCGATGCCTCCACCGTACTGACGCAAAGGAGGCGGACATAAGTTAAGCCACAAAGCAATTGGGCCTCGTGGTCCCTGGAGGCCACGAAGCGGCGCAACCACCAACGCCATCAAGCGGAGTCATCGATTGACTACATAGTGCATTGCTTCACACCGATCCTTCGGGTTACCAGCGCTGCGGCGAAACATTTCACGAGGCAATGGCTCACGTCACGAGACTGGCCACGCTATCGCCGACGGCTGACGGCTCGCGACGCCGTGGGCGCCCTAGCAGAACGGAAACCCCCACCATGTTCACCGGCATTACTAGCCACACCGGTGCGCTGGTTACCGCCGTCGTGGTGCTAACCGGCGCCGCACTCCTGAGCGGCGGTGCAGCAGCGGCCGACCCCGGCCAGGACGACCAGTTTCTGGCACTGCTCGATAAAAAGGGAATTCCTCCCGTCAAGAACGTTGCGAGCCTCATCGTCACAGCCCATAAAGTTTGTCGCAAACTCGATGGCGGCATGCCGGTGGATGCCTTAGTGGATGAGATGGTGAACAATGCATATCGCACCGACCCGCCCGAGCGCCTCTACGCCCCCGGCCGACTTGCGCGCACCGAGGCCCGATTCATCACCGCGGCAGTGGAGATCTACTGCCCATACGATCAAAGCAAGATAGCTTCCATCATGGCTAATGTCGCGCCCGGATCGAATGAATCAACGCACCGGGTGGCGCCGCACGCGCCTAACACAGTCGCCTCAGGACGTGGTCTGCGAGAGCCGCCGCCGCGGCTGGACATAACCATCATGCCGGCGGCGGGCCGCACAATGCTCGCCTCACTGATCGGAGCAATTCCCGCGGGGGATCCTCTCTTACCGAACCCGCCGCGGATTCCGGAACCACCGCCGCCGACGGCGCATATCATGGCACCTCCCCCGCCGGTCGCGGCACCGCCGCCACCGAAACAACTGCCGCCGCCACCCCAGCAGCCGCCGCCACCGCAAGAAGTGGAGCCTCCTGCTGACGCTCCTGCGGGGGGCGCTGCCGGCGGGGGCGGCAACGGCGGTGGCGGCATCGGCGATGGAGGTAGTGGGGGCAACGCCGGTGGCGGTCCGGCGGAGCGGGCGCCGGCGCGACCCATGCCGCCGGGGTTTGTCAGGCTCGCGCCGTGAGATGGCAGCCGACTCGTCAGCTTCCGCCCAACGCCTGCCGCTGACCGCTTCGCGACGATCGGATGACCTCCGGTGTCGGGCGCGCCTGACCAGTCGCGGTACAGAACCCAAAGCAGCGGATATGCCCCGCGTGCCAGCTGTGTCGAGCACGGCGGCGGCCGCACCGACGCGGCGTGAACTGCCGCGCCTAGCTCAAGTCAGTAACCTTTCGCTCACAGCCTCCAGCCTGACTTCCGCGGCCTCGCGCTGGAACCCAACCAGATTCGTTGCGTTGCTACGCCGTCCCCCAAACCAGGGTGCTGTATTGATTTCTGGCACGCCACCGCGGGCGTACCCTTGACCTTGTCCCTGGGGCAACCTCTACCGTTGAAGTCACCGCAGACGTTGCCCGTCACGGAAGGAGCGGGGCACTGCCGGATGACTTCAGCCGCAATAGGAGGAAGGGAAAGCGGACCCGGTACGGCCGACACCGCGCCCCCTAACGACTAATGAGTGAGACACCTGAATCCGGGATTCGCACGGCTACGCTTGAATCCCGCAGCTGGGAAGGCTCATCGATGGCAGCCACTGTCGGTGAACGGGCCCTTGGAATGCACACCGTCGGTGACGCCGCCAAAGCCGTCGGTGTCTCGGCCAAGGCCATCCGGATCTGGGAAGCCCGGGGTCTGCTGCCGCCTGCTACGCGCACCCAAGCCGGCTACCGGTTGTTCAGCGACGACGAGATCGCGATCCTGCGGTTCATTCTGCGTGCCCGGACCCTCGGCCTGACTCTGTCGGAGATCAAAGACATCCTCGACCTGCATCGTCATGGCATGGCGCCCTGTGAACAGGTCACCGCGCTGCTCGACAAGCACATTCGTGACATCGACCGCGCCATCGCCCACCTGCGCGACCTGCGCACCACGCTGGCTGCTGCGCTACAGACCGCCCGCAGCGATCAACGCCGCGGTCGCGCCGCCACCGTCTGCCGCATCATTGAATCCCCAATGCCATAGCCGTTCAGCGTCATACTCCTGAACCTCACAACCCGTTGTCCCTGAAGAGCCCACCTACCGGCTCTCGCGGCGGTCCACCTCGCTCAGTGGACCCCGCCGAGATCTTGCGGAGGGTCCGCGGCATGCTCGGTACGCCCATAGGGTGATGTGAAATGGCATGCCGCAGGGCTATTTTCGTCACTACAGCGCCGGAATTGACACGGTTATGTGTGCGGCTTGAATCTGCGCAGCCGCAGGCTGTTGCTGACCACGAACGCCGACGAGAAGGCCATCGCCGCGCCGGCCAGCATCGGGTTTAGCAGTCCGGCCGCCGCGAGGGGCAACGCGGCAACGTTGTAGGCGAACGCCCAGAAAAGGTTGGCTTTGATCGTCGCTAATGTCTTGCGCGAGAGTTGGATAGCGTCGGGCACCGCTCGCAGGTCGCCCCGCACCAGTGTCAGGTCGCTGGCCTCGATGGCGACATCTGTGCCAGTACCCATCGCCAGACCGAGATCGGCCTGGGCCAGGGCGGCGGCGTCGTTGACGCCGTCGCCAACCATCGCGACCACCTTGCCGTCGGCTTGCAGGCGCTTGACGGTTTCCACCTTGTCGTGGGGCAAAACGTCGGCGATGACCTGCTCGATGCCGACCTGGCCGGCGATGGTGCGCGCCGCGGCCTCGTTGTCGCCGGTGAGCATGATCGGTGTCAAACCCAGCGCACGCAGCCGCGCCACGGCCTCGGCCGACGTCGGCTTGACCGAATCCGCGACGACGAGTATCCCGCGCGGCTTACCGTCCCAGCTCACCGCGACCGCTGTTTTGCCCTCCGCCTCGGCGTTGCGCATCCACTGGGTGAGATTCTCCGGCAGCGGCTGCGACCAGTCCGCCAGCAGTTGCCGCCGGCCCACCACGACGGCGTGACCGTCCACGACACCTCGCACGCCCAGGCCCTGCAGGTTGGCGAAACCCGCAACGGTCGGCAGGTCGCCGAGTTTGTCACGCGCTCCCCTGACGATCGCCTTGGCGATCGGGTGCTCGGAGGAGTCCTCGAGCGCACCCGCCAACCGCAGCACCTCGGCGGGCTGTTCACCGTCAGCGGTGAGCACGTCGAGCAAGGTCATCGCGCCGGTGGTGATGGTGCCGGTCTTGTCGAGCACAATCGTGTCGATGCGCCGGGTGGATTCCAGCACCTCGGGCCCCTTAATCAAAATCCCCAATTGCGCGCCGCGGCCGGTGCCGACCATCAATGCGGTCGGCGTGGCTAGGCCCAGCGCGCAGGGGCAGGCGATGATCAGCACCGCCACGGCAGCAGTGAGAGCCGCGGCCAGAGATCCGCCAGCGGCAATCCAGATGCCCAGTGCCGCCAGCGACAGGGCGATCACGATGGGCACAAAGATTCCGGAGATCTTGTCGGCCAACCGCTGCGCGGAAGCTTTGCCCGCTTGGGCCTCTTCCACCAGCCTGGCCATTTGCGCCAGCTGGGTGTCCGAACCGATCCTGGTGGCGCGCACGATGATTCGGCCGCCGATGTTGACCGTGGCCCCGACCACCAGGTCATTGGGGCCAACCTCGACCGGCAAGGATTCCCCGGTGAGCATCGAGGCATCCACCGCCGAGGCGCCCTCGATCACGACGCCATCGGTCGCGATCTTCTCTCCCGGCCGGACCACGAACTCATCGCCTACGGCGAGCTGCTCGATCGGGATTCGTTGCTCTGCACCATTTCGGCGCACGGCGACATCCTTGGCGCCCAGCTCGAGCAACGCGCGCAGCGCGGCGCCAGCACGCCGCTTGGCGCGGGCTTCGAAGTAGCGGCCAGCAAGGACAAACGTGGTAACCCCAGCGGCGGCCTCCAAATAGATATTGGCGGTGCCGTCGCTTCGGGTGATGGCCCACTCGAACGGGTGCCGCATGCCGGGGATACCGGCCGTGCCCCAGAACAGCGCGTAAACCGACCAGCCCAGTGCGGCGATCGTGCCCATCGAAATCAGCGTGTCCATGGTGGCGGTGCGACGCCGCAGGTTCTCCCACGCGGCCCTGTGGAAGGGCAGCCCGCCCCACACCACCACAGGGGAGGCCAGCGTCAACGACAGCCACTGCCAGTTGGTGAACTGCAGCGCGGGAATCATGGCCATCGCCATCACCGGTGCGGTCAGCACCAGTGACACCAGCATCCGCTGCCGCACCGACGCGGTTGAATCCTGCTCCACTAAAGACGCCGCCTCACCGTCGGCGATGGACGTCTTCGGTGCCGGCAGCTCCGCGGCGTAACCTGCCTGCTTGATAGCCGCCACTAGCTGCTCTGGTGAAACATCACCGGCGTATTCGACATGCGCCTTTTCGGTGGCGAAGTTGACCGACGCGTTGACCCCTTCGACCTTATTGAGCTTCTTTTCGATTCGGGCCGCACACGACGCACACGTCATCCCGCCGATCTGCAGCTCGATGCGGTTCGTTTCTGTGACGGCGTCCATGGTGAATTCCCCTTTAGCGCAAGTCGCGATGGGTGCTCTTAGCCCGCGAGCTGGTAACCCGCCTCTTCGACGGCGTTCTTGATCGCGTCGGGGTCGATCGGGCCGTCGCTGTCGATAACCACCTGGCCACTGGTCAGATCCACGTCCACAACGGTGACGTCCGGGATATTGCCGATCTCCTCGCTCACCGATGACGCGCAGTGACCACAAGTCATCCCAGTAACGGTGACCGTCATGGTGTTCATGTCGCACTCCTCCGTATGCAGCGTCGGATGTCCACTCAAGGTCTACCATACCCCCTCCGGGTATGCAACCGTACGGCGGGGCTTACCCGCATCAGCTCAGTACTCTCATCGCGATGGCAACGAAGCGACGCTGCTCGCAGTGCACCGGGCCCTCGCCACAACCTGGTAAACCAGCGCCTGCAAAATCGACCCACGGAAAGCCGGCGGAAGCAGCAGCAGCTGCAAATAGGGCCGGCGATCGGCGCCAATCACGCCGCGCCTCTCCCGATGCCTTCAATGCCGAAGCCCTGGGTTCGTGGATAGCCCGGCCGGAGACTGAGGATCATCGCTTGCGTCGGAAATTGATCCTCGGCTCTTGCCCATCTTGATACCCTAGCGGGGTACGGTACTCCCGTGTCGGATCAACCGGGGATAAGAAATGACATCAGTGGCACTAAACTTAGTTACATGCCCAATTGACGATGCGCCCACCGCCGAGCGTCTTGATGGCGTCCTCTTCCGCCGTCGAGCGCGTTACGCCTTTTCCACCTAGATAAGTCGTGCCATCATAGGCGACGGCTCCGCACCTTTGGAAGCTGACGATTAGTTTGCACTCCTTGACTCCGCACTGGTCCAACGCAACTTGGACGGCTCGTTCCCGAGTTCCATATCCCCGGGTTCTACCCCACGCGCCGCTCGGGGCGTAGGCCATAGCGCCATAGCGGATCACTGGGGGGACAGGCCCTTCGGGCATCACAGCTGTCTCAGACTTCAGCGTATTAGCGCCTACCCCTGGAATGAACGGAAGCGCCGTAATCATCAACCCCGCGGTGGCCCCCACAGTGGCGACCGCAAGGCCGATCCGATGTCGCCGTTTTAACATCATCTAGAGGTTCCTTTCCTGGCTTCGAAATGGAATAGACCGCGTTGGTTAGGTCCAACGTAAGGACGTACCGGCGACTGCGATCGGAAGCTAATCCGGCCGTGGACATTCCCGTTCATTTGTGTATTGACGCGGCGCTACGGGCGCGGCGCGGGTGTCTGCGCTGGGATGGGAGCCGTCTGCTGAGGACCGACCGATTCCTCCGGCTTCATTCCGTCAGAGCCCATCTTTCCGTGGTCCATCATCGGGCAAGAAGTCTGAGGCTGGTCGGAACGGGGCGGTCCACCGTAGGGACTGTGTGTAGCCCGGCCCAGAAAGAACCCCGAGAAAAAGATTAGGGAAACGACGAAGACAACGCCGGCGACGATGCCGACCACGGTCAAAAGAAGATCCAGCCGATTGGCCCGGCCAGGGCGACTGTCGCTTTGGCCGGATTCTGCCGGGCTGATCGATTCAGCGGGTTCTGATTCGCGCGTCATGATTGGAACCATGACACACATATACTTAGCGGGGGTAGGGTCCAACGTCCCTAATACTTAGCTAGACGCGGTCAAGCATCCTGTTGTGCACTGGCTTGCACGTTGCGCAATGATTTGCGCCCTGGGCACCCCCAAGTCGCGATCGTCGCTCGATGACCGCGCGATGTCGTTCGAAATCACACCGTTGGGGCGTTGAACTGCTGGGGACCGACCGCGAAAAGATTGACCGGTCGCCGGCACGACGAACCGACTGACCACGAGTGATCGAGGGCCGCGTTTGAAAAGCAGCAGTAGCGGGCACCGACATCGTGCTGCGACAACCGATTAGGAGCCGCAATGTATGCGGGTGTGGCATCGATGCTGCTGCTCAGCGCGGCAGGACTCATCAGCATTTATGGGTTGCACCGATTTACAGCGACGAGCTCGACCACGTTAACCACGTTGCCGTTCCTGTCGGGATGGCCGCCGCAAGAGCATGCGTTGTCGCGTTACCACGTGCGGTGGTATCTGGCGACGCTCGTCTTCCTCGCCTTTGACGTGGAGATGTTGTTTATGTACCCATGGGCGTTGGTCGTCGCGAAAATGGGTGTCACGGCGATCACCGAAATGTTCCTGTTTCTGGCGGCGCTGCTGGTGGCCGTGGCCTGGGCATGGCGAGAGGGCGCACTGCGATGGGTATGACGCAACTGCTGGCCCGATACGCAGCCCGCCGGGTACATGTCCTCACCGTAGAAGCTCCCGGGTACTGGGAGGTGCGCGCAGAGGCCGAACGCCGACTTGGTGCTCGCGGCTGGTGCGCAGCTACATCGCCTGCCGATGCCGACGTATTGGCAGTATGCGGTATGCCCGGACCTGAATTGAGCGAGGCGATCGACCGGGTCTGGGATCAGATGCCGGGACCGCGTGTCCGCATCGACCTACCCGAACCCGACGCGGTGGAGTCAGCCCTCCACCGTGCCTTCATGCACTTGGTCGATATCGACATGCAGCGCAACGATGCTCGCGAACGCCCCCAGTCACCGGACTTGAGCACTCATCATCACAGCGCCGATCACCGCGGCCACCACCAAATGGACCACGACGCCATGAACCATGGTGAGCACGGGGACATCGACCACGCAATGCACCATGAGACAGGCCACCACGACGAGCACGGCAAACACCAAGGCATGAGCCATGACGCCATGGAGCACGGGCAGATGGAGCATGACGAACATCAGCACATGGACCACGGCGACATGGACATGGCGCCGGCGGGAATTGCGCTGGCCGTAGGCGGCGACGACCGCGACGGTTTGGAAATGGACATGTTGCATGTGCGGTTGGGGCCGGTGCTCTGTTACTGGCCCGCGGGACTGGTGCTGCGTTGTTCGCTGCAAGGCGACGTGCTCACCGAGGCCGAGGCCTGGGTCGTAGACAGCGACGGTGACCATGGCAGTCCGGTCCCCGATGGGCGGCACGGCGCGGCGGCGCGGCAGTGCGACCACCTCGTTGATGTGTTGGCACTGGCGGGTTGGGGACGCGCGGCCGGGATCGCGCGTACGGCGCGCGACGCGCTGGTGAACGAACCAGACCATGACCATGCGGGTTCCCTGCTCGCCATACTGCATGGCAAGCTTCGCCGGTCTCGAGTGCTGCGCTGGTCGTTGCGCGACATCGCGTCGTTGACCGCCGAAGACTGCGACCTCCTGGGGCTTTCCACTGCCCTGGCCGGCGATTGTTACGACCGGCTGCTAGCGCGAGTGGAAATGGCACGCGAGATGATGTCAAACACCCTAGAGCCCAACGCGTTTCACGTGAATTCAACCAGAATTGTGGACACGCTACCTCATTTGGTCGGTGGGCTGGACCTCGCGACGGCTCGGCTGGTGGTGGCCAGCCTCGGTGTCGACACCGCACCCGGGCGCACGGGCGCTCGTCATGGTTGACGCCGCGATCACGACGGTGTCCGGTGCATGGGCGCTGGCCGCCGGTGCGTTGGTCATGGGGCTGGGCCTTTACGCGGCGACACTTGACGGCATGCTCACCGCAAGAGCGAATGGTGCGCGCCGCGGCGGTGCCCGTACCGCAGTTGTTGAGGTCGCGCGGCTGATGCGGCAGCGTCGCCGCGTCACCGTGGCCGCCGACACGTTGCTGTGGCGCATCGGTGGAGGCGGACTGATCGTCGTGGCGTCGCTCATCGTCGCGGTGATTCCACTGGGGCGCTGGACGCTGTTCGACTTCGATGTCGGCGTCGTGTGGTTCAACGCCATGGATGTGATGGTGTGGGCGTTGGTGTGGCTTACCGGTTGGGGCGCCAACTCCGCGTATTCCCTTGTCGGGGGTTATCGCTTCTTGGCCCACGGTCTCGGTTACGAGTTACCGCTGATGTTCGCGCTCGTCGCGCCGCCCATCGCCGCCGAGAGCCTTCGGGTCGCCGATGTGGTCTCTGCTCAGCGCGGCTTGTGGTTCGCGGTGTGGATGCCGGTCGCCTTCATGGTGTATTGCCTTGGCGTGGTGGCGTTTTCGGTGTGGGGGCCGTTCTCTGCGGCGCTGGGCACCGATATCGCCGGGGGTGTCGCCGCGGAGCTGTCCGGCGTGGATCGGCTGGTTTTTCAGGGCGGCCGCTATACCCTGCTGGTCGCCGGTGCAGCGTTCGCGGTGCCGATGTTTCTCGGTGGCGGCGCCGGGCCGCTGTTGCCGGGTTGGCTGTGGGTGCTGGTCAAGGTTGTCGCGCTGCTGTCGGTGTTCGTGTGGCTGCGCGGGCGCCTTCCGGTGTTACGGCCCGAGAAATTCATGGAGGTCGGCTGGCTGGTGCTGTTGCCGCTCACTGTCGTCCAAGACCTCGTCGTGGCCGTTATCGCAGTGAGGAACTGATACATGATCGTTGACATCGTGTTCTGGGTTGTCGCCGTTGTCGCCGTGCTCGCCGGGGCCGCGGTATTCATCGTGAATTCGATGGCCCGGGCCACCTACGCGCTTGCCGTTTCGTTCGTCGCCGTCGGTGTCGCGGTTCTTTTGTTGCAGCAGAACTACATCGGGGTGGTGACCATCTTGATGATGGTGATGGAGATGGCGGTGATGGCGGTTTACATGGTCATGTTCATGGGCATGAACCCGGCGCTGATGCCGATGAGCATGGTTCACGACAACCGACGAGCGCTGGCCGCCGCGGTGGGAACCTTCGGCATGCTGGCGACCGGAATCCTGCTGATCGACTGGCCGCCACGGGGCGGGACCGCCCCGCCGGACGTCACTGTCGCGCTCGGTGAGGAGGTGATGGGACCCAAGATGCTGGCCATGGTGGTGATCAGCCCGGTGATGGTGGCGACCATCGTGGCCGGAATCGTTCTGGCGGCGCGCCGCGGCCGCTATGACCGGTTCGGTGATGACCTCAAGCACAGACCCGCCCGCGACCCACAACCGGGCGGGGTGGGGCGATGACGCTACAGAATGTGCTGTTGGTGGCGGCGGCGATATTCAGTGTCGGACTCTATGGCGCGTTGTCGCAGCAGGTCGTGGTCATGGTGATGATGGGCCTGGAGTTGATGATCAACGCGGTTATCCTTGCCGCCGGCGGGTTTTGGTGGTTTCTGGCGCCCGCACCGGCCGGGCAGGTGCTGCTGCTGGTGATCATCGCGGCCATGACGGTGGAGATGGCGATGGGATTTGCGGTGGCCACACTGCTGCATCGCGAGCGCCGGGCCGATATGACCGACATGGCCGCCGACCTGGCCGGATGAGCGGGGTGACCGCGTCGGCGCAGCTGGCCCTGTGGCTGCTCATCCTCGTTCCCGCCGTGAGCGGTGCGGCCCTGCTGCTCGTCCGCCGTGCGGATCGGTTGGTGGGCGCGATATCCGTGGGGACCGCGGCGGTCGTCGTGGCGCTGTCGATCGCGACAGCGGTGACTCGCCCGAGCATCAGCGTGTCGTTCGTTGCCGGTGCGCAATTCGCATTGGCCGTGGATACCTTGGCGGCGGTGGTGGTTCCCGCCGTCGCGGTGGTGACCTTTCTGGTACTGGTGTTCGCCGTCGGCGACGTTGGCGAAGCCGTGGGCCGATTCCACGGGTTGATGCTGTTGTTCGCCTCCGCCGCGGTGTTGACCGCGACCGCCGCGACGTTGCCGGCGCTGCTGCTGGCGTGGGAGGTGATGGGCGCGGCGTCGTATGCGCTGATCGGCTTCTGGTGGCGCGACGAGTTTCGGGTGTCGGCCGGGCTCACCGCGTTCGTCACCACCCGCACCGCCGACCTCGGGCTGTATCTGGCGGCCGGGGCTGCGCTGGCTGGCGGCGTAGGACTGACACTGGCCGATCTTCCCCACGCAAACACCGTGTGGCGCAACGTGATTGCGGCCGGGGTGCTGGTCGCCGCCCTCGGCAAGGCCGCGCAATTGCCGTTCTCGTTTTGGCTCTCCCGCGCGATGGAAGGACCCAGCCCGGTCAGCGCGTTGCTGCACTCAGCGGCCATGGTCGCGATGGGGGCGTATCTGTTGCTGCGCACCGAGCCGCTCCTGTCGGCCACCCGGTGGGCCGCCGAAGCCGCGGCGTGGACCGGTGTGATGACCGCGGTGCTGTTGGGTGCTGTCGCGGTGGCGCAGCGCGATCTCAAACAATTGCTCGCCGCCTCCACGGCGGCACAGCTCGGATTCGTCGTGCTAGCAGCCGGTATCGGTACGGTCAGCGGCGGCGCCGCGCAGCTGGTCGCGCACGCGTCCACCAAGGCCGGGCTGTTTTTAGCCGCCGGGGCGTGGCTGTCGCTGCTGGGCACCAAGCAGCTCGACAAGCTGGGCGGTGTCGCTCGGCGATGGCCGCTCCTCGGCTGGTCGGCCACCGTCGCTGCTGTCGCGCTAGCGGGAATCCCGCCACTGTCCTTGTGGGCGAGTAAGGATGCGGTGCTGGCGGTCGCGCTCGACCACTCCCCCGGCCTGTATGCGGCCGGGTTGGTCGCCTCCGCGCTGTCGGCAGCATACGCGGCAAAGATCCTCGTCGCCCTGTGGCGAAAGGCAGGACTTGTCCCAGACTCTGAACCACGGAAACTGCACGCGGTCAACGCTTTCCAATCGATACCTGTTGTTGTGCTGGCCGTCGGCGCCGCGGTAATCGGGGTGTTGGCGTTGCCGCCGATCGGCCCCACGTTGGCCCGGGTGCTCGATAACGGGCGCACTGCACAGGCGGCGGTGCCCGAACTTGTGGCCTCAGCACTGGTGGCGCTTGCTGTCGTGGCGGCGGTATTGCGCTGGGGGGTGCCAGAGCCGCGGTGGGCAGCCGACTGGCTCGGCCTCGAACGGGCCGCCCATGCCGTGGTTGTGCGGCCCACGATGCGCGTGGCTGACCTGCTGGCCCGCTTCGACGATCGGGTACTTGACCGAGCCGTGCACCAGCTCGCGGCCGGCTCGCTGCGGGCCGCGAGGCGGGCGGGCGGCATCGACGACCACGGCCTCGACGCGGCGGTCGAGGCGGTGGCGGCGCGGATGCGGTGGCTTGGTGAACTGGCGCGCAAACCGCAGACCGGTCAGCTGCACCAGTACTATCTCGCCGCCGTGGTGGTTGTGGCGTTGGCTGTCCTGCTTGTTGTCGCGGTGAGGTGAATTGTGCTGAGTCTGATCATTTTTCTGCCGTTGGCCGCCGCGGCCGTGGTACTGGGCTTGCCGCGCAGTGGTGAGGCCGCGGCCCGGTGGCTTTGGGTCATCGTCACCGCCGTCGATCTGGCACTGACGGTGGTGGTGTGGGCCCGGTATGACACGCCGCGGCCGAACGGTCTGGCGTTCGAAGAGCGGGCCCGGTGGATCCCGGGAGTCAACAGCAGCTACCACCTGGGCGTCGACGGATTGTCGCTGCCGCTGGTGGTGATGACCGCGGTGATTTTCCTGGCGTGTGCGCTCTATGCGTTGGGCAGCCGTGACCGGCCCAGGCCACAGGCCGCGCTGTTTTTGTTTCTGCAAACCGTGAGTCTGGGTCTGTTCGTCGCCGCGGATCTGATCCTGTTTTTCGTGTTCTTCGACCTGTCCATCGTGGCTATGTATTTCGTGATCGCCGGTTGGGGGCACGGCGATGCCGGCCGCTCGGCGCTGAAGTTTTTCCTCTATACATTCCTGGGTTCGCTGGCCCTGCTGGTCGGGTTCATCGGCCTGTACATCGCCGCCACACCGCACACGTTCGACATGGTGGAAATCGCAGCCACAACACCGCTGGCCGGTAGCACGCTGGCCGGCGGGCTGGTCCTGGCGGCGATCCTGCTCGGACTGGCCATCAAAACGCCTACGGTTCCCTTCCACACCTGGCTGCCCCCAGCACACACCGATGCACCCGCCATTGGCTCGGCGGTGCTCGCCGGGGTCCTGCTGAAAATGGGCACATACGGGCTCGTGCGGATCGCGATGCCGATGCTGCCGGCAGCCTGGCGCGCCTGGGCGTGGGTGATCATCGTCGTCGGCATCGTCTCGGTGCTCTACGGCGCACTGGTCGCGTTGGCGCAGAACAACTTCAAGCGCATGGTGGCCTACACCTCGGTCAACCACATGGGCTACGTCGTGCTGGCGGCCGGCGCCGCCGGACTCGTTTCGGCTAGTACCGCCGACGCGCGGGCAGTCGCGGTCACCGGCGCGGTCACCCAGATGGTCAGCCACGGTCTCATCACCGGCGCATTGTTCTTGCTGGCCGGGGTGTTCTACGACCGCACCGCGAGCTACGACATCGACGACTACGGAGGGCTGGCCGCGCCCGCGCCCAAGCTTGCTGCGCTGTTTGCGGTCGGGGCGTTCGCCTCTCTGGGGCTGCCGGCATTTTCCGGATTCATCGCCGAATTCCAGGTCTTCGCCGGCAGCATCGCGGCGGCGCCGGCCACTGCGGTGGCACTACCGGGCATCCTGATCACCGCTGCGCTGTTTCTGCGTGCACTGCAGAAGATCTTCACCGGCGAGACGCGGGGCCAATCGCCGGGCTTCACTGACCTGCATCCATCCGAAACCATCTCCGCCGGAATCCTTCTGGTGCTCTCGGTGGTGATCGGCGTGTTCCCACGCCCCTTGCTGGATCTGATCGAGCCGGCCGCTCACGCGCTCATCGGCCTGGTCGGGAGATAGCCGGTGAACTCCGAGACCGGGATGCGCCCGATGCTGATGCTGCCGGAAATGCTGATATTTGGCGGCGGCCTGGTGGTGTTGATCGGCGGGTCGTTTCTGCCCCGGCACAAACAGTGGTGGGCCCGTCTTGTCGCCGCCGCAGTGCTCGTCGCTGCCGGTGCCGTCGCCGTGATTGGCATGGCGGCACCGGATCAGGCCGCATTCGAGGGCACCTTTGCCATTGACACCGCCACCGGATTGGCGCGGATTGCTGCCGCGGTCGGCGTGCTGATGATTCTGGCGGTGGCCGGTGACGAAATCAAAGGCACCGCCCGAGAAAGCGAAACCTACGCGCTGCTGCTTTTTTCCACGACAGGCATCCTGGTGCTGGCCGGTGCCAACGATCTGCTGGTCCTGCTTACCGGCTACCTGCTCGCCAGCATCCCGCTCTACGGGCTGATCGGGCTGCTGCGCTCGGCGGCGGCGGCCGAGGCGGCGATGAAGACCTACCTGATCGGCGCCCTGTTCGGTATCACGCTGATGCTCGGTGTCACCGTCCTCTACGGGGTCACCGGGGCCACCCACTACGACGAGCTCGCCGCGCGACTCGGCAACGCACCGGCCGCGGTGCTGGCGACGGGCCTCGTGGCCGTGCTCGCGGGGCTGATGTTCGAAGCGGGTGGAGTGCCGGCACACTTCTGGATCCCCGATGCCGCCCAAGGCGCCAACGGAACGGCAGCCATCTTCTTGACGACGGTGCCCAAGATCGGCGCGCTCATCGCCCTGTATCGTCTGACCACAGTCCTGCCCGACACCGTGTCTTGGCCGCTGCTGCTCGCTGTGTTTGCCGCTGCCAGCATGACATTGGGCAATCTGGCCGCCTATTGGCAAACCGACCCCCGGCGACTGTTGGGTTGGTCGACCGTCAGCCAGGTCGGGTACCTCCTCGTCCCCATCACTGTCGCTCACCGCAGCGATCTTGCGCTGCCGTCGCTGTTGTTCTACCTGGCCGGCTACACGCTCACTAACAGCGCCGCCTTTGCGGTCACCACCGCGCTGCCGCGTGCGCGGGACCTCACCGCCTACCGCGGCCTGGCTCGTGCCCGGCCCTGGCTGGCCAGCGCGCTGGTGGTAGCGCTGCTCGGCTTGGTCGGCACGCCGCCCACCGCGGTGTTCGTGGGAAAGCTCACCACCGCCACCGCGGCCTGGGACGGCAGTCAGGCGTGGCTAGCCATCGTAGTGTTCGTCAACAGCCTGATCAGTCTGTTCTACTACCTGCGCTGGATCGTCCCGGTGTTCCAACGGCCCGCACACCAAGCCGGTACGGCGCCCACCCGATGGTCCACAGCCACCGCCATCCTTGGGGCTGGTTTGAGCCTTGCGCTCGGCGTGGCCGCCGGCCCGGGATGGGCACTGCTCGCGAATGCGCCGATACGATAACCGAGAAACACCGAACCCCGTGTACGACTGCGCACTTCGATCGAAAATGTTATTCCGAGCACCGTTATGAGGGGACACCATTGGTGAGTCCCTTTCCCTCCTCCCGCCTTACCGGCCGACACGTGTAAACGCCGATCATGGATAATTGCCGTTATCCATGAACGTGTGCGACCATTGCTTCATGACACCGCCGAGCCCCGGCCACAACGATGGGGAATCCAGTTACCCGCCATGGTTTTTGGAATTCCTCGACGATCGAGCCATTCGCAAGCCGTCACCTCATACGATAAGGGCATACCGCCAAGATTTCGACGCCATCGCCACTGTGCTTGCCGACATCCCCGAGCGGTTCGTTGAGTTGAGGCCTAACGCCCTGACCAAGGACACGCTGCGGACCGCCTTCGCCACTTACGCGCAGACGCACTCGGCCGCATCGATTCGGCGCTGCTGGTCAAACTGGAACACGTTGTGCGACTACCTCTATAGCCGCGACGTCATCGCAGCGAATCCGATGTCACTGATCGGCCGACCCAAAGTCGCTAAGACGCTCCCGAAAGGACTTGGCGCCGAAACGGTTTCCGGACTGTTGGCGGTGATCGATCTGGACCAAGGTTCAAGGCGCCGTTCTGACTGGGCCGAGCGGGACCGGGCTATCGTCCTGACGGCGGTGCTCGCCGGACTGCGCGCGGACGAACTGGTGCGTGCCGACGTCGGCGATATTCGAAGCACCGATGGGGGAGGCGTCATCCACGTCCACGGCAAGGGAAACAAAGATCGCCGCATACCGATAGAACACGCCCTCATTCGCGAACTCGAGGCGTACCTGGGATCCCGAGCAGCTCGCTTTCCAGGCACGACAAAGCGGCGGTCCGCCGAAACCGGGCTTGCCGCCTGGCCAGCCACCGCTCCACTATTCGTCGGCAGCGACGGTGAGCGGATGACACGGGGCACGCTCCAGTACCGGGTACTACGCGCGTTCAAGAAGGCAGGGCTAAACAGCCAACGCGCTGCCGGAGTCTTGGTACACGGTTTCCGCCACACCTTCGCCACCGAACTCGCCAACGGCAACGTCAGCGTGTACGCGCTGATGAAGCTTCTTGGACACGACTCGATGGTGACCTCCCAACGCTACGTTGACGGAGCCGGCGTGGAGAACCGTGCAGCCGCTGCCCAAAACCCGCTGTACGGGCTGATCGAAACCGTTCGGGAACCGTAAGCTCGCCCGTCTTTCTCTGTGCGGTGCGGCGGGATCGGCTCAAGTTAGTGCAAGATAATTTATCTTACGTCAGGTAGTCCTGACACAGCGATTAATCGGCATCAGGATAGCTTGACACCATCGAGTAGACTCCCATCCATGGGATGGGAGCATTCGCTTGGCGACCGAGGCAGCGAATGGCACGAGGGATTCATGGCCGCCGAGTTCGACGATGGCCGCGGCGCGCTGGGAATTCTCGGCGCCGGAATCCCGCCAGGACACCTTGCCGTTGACCAGTATGGCGACGGTACATGGGGCCACGAAGCGGTGCGCCGACACGGCGGCGATGCCGCGTTTGTGACCAGGCCCGCCGGCGACGTCATTGGCTGGCGCGTTGTCTGCAACTGCTACGCCCCTGGTGACGTAATGCCCACGAAACGGTGGGTCAGTCAACAGCTTTGGACGCGCGTTCCCTCCCCGGTGCGACACGATCCTGCTGCCTTTCGTATTTACGCAGCTGACGACGATGTCCTGGATGTAGTCAGTGGCGGTGATGCGGATGAGGCGGGCCACGCAGTGTGGCGGAACGAGCACATCAGCGACATCGACGCCGAAGCTGAGATCGCAGCCGCACTCGCGGTGATTCGTTCTGGCGAACAACAATTGGATCGGGCCGTGCTGCACGCACGCGTTCGACAGATGTCGTGGGCGAGAATTGGTGCAGCAGCTGGCATGTCGGCACAATCCGCCCATGAGAGATGGGCGCAACGCGTGCGAGAGGCATCTCATGAGTGACCATGGACCTGCAAGCAGCAGTTGCCCCACGACGTACCGGCTGCTGCAAGGGTTCAGAGCCAGTTTCGAGGATGGCCCATTGCGGCAGCGGCCGAGTGGGCAGCCCGAATGGCACATGTACGACGACCATGCCGTGCATCTGGCGAGCTTCAGAGGTGATAGCACTGACGCCATCAGAAGCGCCATGCGCTTGGTGATGGACCGGGGAGACTTCGGCACTGGTGACTGGTTTCTCGTGGCCTCCGGTGAGTACGAGTTCCGACTTAACAATGTCGGTATCGCACTCCGAGCGGAAGCGTTACGTCGGCGTGAGGGAATGGATCACGGTGGTGAGTGATCCGGATCTAGCCGCGCACATCTACCCAACCGGTGCACGACGCGGTGGGTAAGGCCCGCGATCGAGGCGAACGTGAGCCCGGCGGGTGGCTTCGGCAGGCTGCGACCAGGTTGGCGGCGCTCGTGGACGATCGCGGGATGACGATCTCTGTCGCTGCTGCGGAATCCCTTTTACGAGAGAGGCTTTCGCGCATCGCGGACCGTCTTGGCATCAGCTGGCACCAGGCGCAGCGCAGCTTCGACGTATCCGCCCTAGACGCTTTTGCCGACCGGTTAGTGGCAACCTTCGCTACTGAGGAACCTGGCGGTGACCTGTTTTCCCTTCCCCGCACCGCACAGATCAGCGTTTCCGGACTCGGCCGGCTTATTGCCGGTCTGGCCGAAAGTCTGCTCGTGTATGAGCGCACCGCGGCGCTTGACGACGACGAACGCGCGGCTCGCCGACTCGAGATCACTGAGCTGCTGTCCGTTGCTGGGCTTATGCAGTCCGACAGCTCGCAGGGCGATGTGTCCGCTCCCCCGGCTGTGTTTCTCCGCATCGCACGCATCTTCACCACGGTGGCTGACCTCACCGATCAACCCGAACTGGCAAACACGTTAAGGCGTGACGCCATCCGTGCGCGAACTGCTGCGGCGGTACCTGAAATGAACTAGACCAGGTTGGTTCAGTCTTCGACGGCCGTCTCTTTGACCGTGGCCCTAGTCGAAGCCGCCTTCTTCATCAGTCTCGCCGCCAATGGATCGCCGGGCTCGACCCATTGGGCGGCCCGAACGGTCCTACCGCCAATGACGGTTCAGAACACACCGTCAGCGCCGAGTCGTGATCCTGCTTCCCGGCCCAAGACCATGCCCCGTGGTCAGCTCCGCTGATCAACTACATATGTCGTCGGCGGTCGTCACCACGCTCCCCCGCCGGCCGCCGCTCGATTCCGCCACGACTTGTCGGGCGGCACTTCTACCCTTGATGCTTGCGCACTCGCCAGACATCGACGCCGCGCTGACGTGGCTCGTCGCTGTGCGCCGATCGATCCGCGACCAGGGCGGTGATCCGTCGACCCGCCAGATCGACGAGCTGCTATAGCAATGATCGAGCACGAATTCGACGAGGACCTGCGCACACTCAACCAGGTCTATCCGGCCGAGGGCCGGTGATGACGACCGCCGGTCATAGGATGGTCGCCGAGCTTGAAGATGCGATCGACGCGCTCGAATAGGCGATCGGCCAATCGATTACCCGGACCTGAGCCGAAAAGCCTGGGTCATCAGGTGTCCGGGCTGATCCTGGATCGGTGGACAGGCCGGCGACGACAGCGGCTCAGTTATACGCCGTACTCCCGTCAACCGGATGCGTCGTGCTGACAATCTTGGCGATGCAGTGGTCGCGATCGAATCCTTGATCCCTGCACCACGCCAGCGCGCCCGCCGAGTTGGGAAAAGTAATGCCCACCACAGTGACCCAGAAGTCTGGCGCGGAGAATGTCGACCATTCACCCGACCAAAGCAACCTCGCCTGCGGGAACCGTTGCCGTAGCTGTTGGTGTTCCTGAAGCGTCATGGCGTTATCCCATACTCTGCCTTCGTCGATGACGCCAGGACGCTTGGAGCTGAGCTGCGGAACCCAGTGGTCAGCCAGTTGCGCGGATACGTATGCATGGTCGCCGTCAGCGATCTGGCGCAGCTGCTGCACGGGATCTCGGTATGTCGGGGCCGCCCCGCCCGGCGAAGCTTGCGAGGGTGAGCCCGTGTCATACCCGTTTGACCTTGGCGTGGAGTAACCGTTTTTTGCGGATGTGTTCTCTTTTTCGGTGTTCGTCGTGATGGCCCAGATCGTTATGGCCACAACGGCGACCGCCGCGATGGCGGCGATGATGAGTCGTTGGCTGGGCGGCCCAGCGGGGCTCTTGTTAGGTGCTGGGGAACTCGGGGTCACGTATGACCGCGGCGGAGGGGGAGCGACGACCGGGCGCGGCGGAGTGACCAGCGGAGCGGTGGGAGCCGAATAGGCGAGATCGCTGCCAGTTTCCGCGGTGGGCGTCGTCGGGGATGGCGGAGGTTGAGGCAGTGGTGGTGCGGCGTGTTCGGCGGGTGTTGTTAGGCTGCCCAGCGTGATGTGTGGGGCGACGGCATAGGTGACCAGGACGTTGCCGGCGGCATCGACGTATTCCGGTATTGCGGTGGGGTCGTCGAATGCGATCGGTTGGCACATCACCACCAGGTCGCCGGCCGCTTCTACGATGTAAGGGGCTTCCTGGCGAGCGCGGAGTCGTTCGGGGACAACGCCGTTGACCGTGTTGCCAATTTGGGTTACGACGCCAAACGTCTGATTGTGGCGGGAGAAAACAAACGCGGTTTGCATTCCTCCACCGATCAGGGCGATATCTTTCTTCAGTCCGCTTCCGGCGGGTTCCCAGCCCCGCTGGGCGAGGCCTGCTGCCAGTTCGGTGGGCAATTCCCCCGATACGTCGGCGGGGATGTGCTGCAAACCGGGCAGGGCGTGTAGTTCGACGACCTCGGCGGAGTCGATGATCCGCGCGCAGTCGGCGTGGACGTTACCGCCGCCGGTGCAGATGCCCCATTGCCAGGGAGGTCTGGCGTCGTTGAACCGCGCGGCGAAATGCTCTGTCGTGTAATCGATATCAGCATCCGAGGTCACGCAGAGCGCGATCGCTGACCCGTTCGGCCCTTGAAAGCACAGCCAGAAGATTCCTGGCCGTCCCCGTAGGACTGCGAGGTAGCTACTTTCGTTATGTCCGTCGGTGTCTCGCAATGCCGGTGACAGTTGCGCGAGCGCCTGGAAGCAGGCCACCGCATCGCCGGGCCCGTAGAAAACGAAGCCCAAGCCCACCGCGGTGAGCAACTCGTGGGCGACCTGTCGCGGGTGCCCGTCGGCTAGGCGGGGATTGGCCAGCTTGACGTGCTCGTTCGCCATCACTGTCCCTTCCGGTGTTGCGATCGGTCCTGAATCCTCAGTCCAGCAAAGTAAGTGTTTGGGCACGCATCATGTCTGCGGCATGTGTAGTGTCCCACCATCGCTCGCCACCAAACTGTTGGATGAATTCGGGCGCCACGTCGCGGTTCAGAACGGTGCCAAGACCGATGCATGATTGCAGAACGACATTGGCGAGGTGCTGATCCATCCAGTCCCACGGGAATTTCACCTCGCAAATCAGCTGCCAGTGATTCTCGTCGGAACCGGGTCGCAACCAATAATGCCCCGCGTACTGTCTAGAATTGCGGCCGCTGATCCAATCCAGAATCTCCCGTGAGATCGAAAGTCCGCTGACCAGCGGAACCCTCACGGAGAGTTTCGTATCGTCGCTCATATGAATAAATGCCGTCCCATCGCGCAGCCAGGTCACAAACGACGTGTTCTCGTCCGGGAATGAACCCCAGTCCTGGTCCCTCGGCCCGAGTTGGGTGATCAGGCGGGCCTCAAGCTGGGAGATGAAAACTTCCCTCGTGTCGGTCACGCCAGGAACGTAACACGCGGGAATGTCATCCGCTGTCAATTGTCCACTGACCACTGACTGCCTGGCGTGATCAGGCCGATGAACCCTGTCAGTTGTTCGACTGAATGTCGTGCGACTAAGACTTGCCGGTGCCCTGAAAGTGGTAGCTTTGCCCACGTCAGGCGAATCTGCTCAGGCCTCCAAATCGGTTACTAGCGAAGGGATCGAATTGACCGCAGCAACGAGAACGACAGTTGCGATGGCCGCTGCGGCGATCACCGTAATCGCGGCAATCACGCACACACCCCCCGCCTTCGCCGACCCTGATCCGCACATCCCCAACGGGGGTGTCAATTGGTGCCCCGGTGGTGACTACCGTGAGCACGTTTCTGGTGGCGGCAGGTATTGTCGCGGCGAGTCGTTTGCTGACGGCACGTTCTACGCCCAGTCGTGGGGTCACAGCCCGAGCCCTTTTGGACCTGGGCGATGGACTGGCGGAGCTAGTTGCAGCCAATTGATCCAAGGCTTTGTACAAGTGCTGTCTCCCGACCAAGGCGGTTGCGGCGGCGGGCCCAGGGACATCTTCTACTGACGGCATCTGCGCCACTGTACGACGTGCCCTTCGTCTTGAACGTCGGGTTCTGTCAAGCTGATTGCCGGGATTGGGTCTGGGGCAGTTCGGCCCCCTAGCCCTCTTGGGAGATAGAAAGCCATTCGTCGCGGGTGATGCCGAAGGCATGGGCCTGGCATAGTTCTGCGTCGCCGATTGCGCCGATCCTGGGATGGACCCACTCGATGAATTCACGTTCGGGATGGCTTGCATCGCGCATGTGGATGAAGTAGTCGTAGCGGCCGTAACCGCGGACGCGGTCGCGCGCAATGGCGTCTGGCAGGGAAAGCCGATATAACGTGGTGCCCTTCTCTCCCGAGTCGAGCAGGCGCGCGTGGGAACTGCTGAGGAGTTGCTCGAAACGTAAGTAGCTCAACGCGACTGAGCGTTGATCGGCGCTGGGCAGTGAAGCGACCTGCTCGAGGGTCAGCCGTCCGTCGACGACATCGAAGTAGAGAGCCGAATCGAATGCTGTGCCCCGCAGGAAGTATGCGCCCGACCCGTCTTGCCATTCGATAGCCATAAGTCCGGTGTCGTTGTGCAGCACGTCGGGTCGTTCTTCAAGACATCTAAGTCTGGGTCTCGAAACGATCAGCAGGTCCCGGCTGGCGGGAACAATCCAACCGAGTCCGAGGTCCCGGGCCGCCCGCATCGTCTGCGACGTTCGCGCCCAGTGGTTGCCGGACACCACGATATGATTGAGCCACCAGCGTTTCCGCTTCGCCAGTGCGGACAGCTGCTGCCGGTCGTAGCTCTGCAGCTCGTGCTCGTAGGCGCTGCGGTCCGCCGCTGCCGGCCCGTAGTCGTCGGCTACGTCCGGCAAATCGCCGTCACACGGACGGGCGACGATATTTCTCCACCGCTCGTCGGGGCCCTTGAGAGCGACGATTTCAAATGCGGTCCGTAGATTCGGGACGAACCTGATCCGGCACATCTGGTCGACCCCGCGGCGTCGACAGAATTCGGCGACAAGGGCGACAATAACCCGCTCATCGAACACCTCCCTCAGTCGCGGACCCAGCGGACAGCACGAGATGGCGCCACCGGTTCGAAGGAGCGCACAGGGTGAGAAAGCCGCTGAGGCACAGCGGATTCCGGCTGCTCAGGAGCATCGCGAACGTCAAACTCCGTCTTGCGAATGATCCGCCAGGCGCCTCTGGGCACGGTGAGTTCACGGTGTTGCTGGTAGGTCTTGCGGTGGCGCAGCGCAGTGGGGACGTCCAAGTCGACGTAGCGCTCGCCGTCGGCGGCAACAATCTCGGTGAATACGACGTCGCTTTCCAGGACGTGGTGATGCCCGGACTCGCTGTGACCGACGATGCACTCAGTCACCTGCCGGGCGCTGCCCATAGGCGCCGCCGTGACGGGGAGCAGCAAGATCTCGCCATGCCGAATGGGTGTACGCACATCGCCCTTTCGTTGTTATCCGTGGGGAATTCCGCTGCAGCACACCGCCACCAGGGTGAGCGGTCAGTGGAGACCGACCCGTATGGATGACGCCCCATCACAAGTGATCGTACATTTGTTCGACACGTCGCGGTATCAGTCAAACGGACGACATCTCACCGGTCCGATTACTGGATAGGTCATGCCAGCGCCTCCAAATCGGGCGACCGACGAAGGCGGGTCGATGCCATTGCACAAAAGCAATAGACGACTACCGACGATGTGCGACTATCACCGCTTAGGAGTGCAGCCGCGTAGCGCACCGGAAATGACCATCAGTCAGCCGCTATCTCGGCGATCAACTGAGTCATGCCTCCCGAAGTCCTTCGCGATCTGGCGCAACGGCGCCTCACCCTTGCGGGCCACGGCGATGATGACATCGGCTCGGAACTCGGCGGGAAACGGCTTAGGCGCGAGGTTGATCCTTCCAGCAAGGAGGAATTCTGACAGGTCAGGAGTCAACCAAACCGGGGGCAGCCTTTTACGGCAAATGCCCAGCCAGGCTGACCTAACTTGCAGTCTCGCGTGACGAATCGGCTCGAGCGCAAATTCCAGGACGCCTTCGACCCAGCAGTGGTCTTGCGGCCGTGTCGGTGTCAGGGCGAAAGTCCCTGGTCCGCCGGAGGCGAAGATACCTAATAGGTAAAGAACCAGCCGATCATCACTCCCATCGTTACCGCGGCTACGACGATGAGGGGCGCAAGTTTGCCACCGATAGCAAATGCGAGGATTAGGCCGAGCACGCCGGAGATAATGGCTCCTTTCACTACCGGCGGCAGTCTTGCCCAGACGTCAAATCCGCCATTTCCTGCCGCGATGGAGGCCTGACTCGGTTGGACCGGTGGTGTGGGGGGAGGTGTTTGCACTGTGTGGAACTGAGAAGGGCGGGGAAGATCGGCTTCACCGGTGCGGATGGCTTCCAGCAGCGCTAAAAGACCGGCACCCTTCGTATCGTGCAGCAATTCGCCACGATCTTCGCTTCGGTGTAAGTCACCCCATAGACGGTTAGCGGGTGGATAACTGCGATCGTAGTATTTTCGCTCACGGTCGAAGCTTTCGATGTCGAAATCGCTCATCGGCTGCCTGTCGTGTCTGTTGGTCTCTTTTTTCCAGGCTCCTGTGGTGCTTATTCGAAGCTCTTCGAACAACTTGACGAGCACCAGTTCGCCGCTGGGCAGAAGCGCGTAGATCGCGTTAGCGCTGCCTTCTTCGATCACGGCGTCGTTGGGCTGGTCCTCAGACCGTTCCCATCGGTGGGCCAGCACCCAGTGCGGACCCAACACCTCCACGCTATTTTGGGCTTCGCGGTCGTAGTAGACGATTCTCGGGTCGGGCTTGAGCGGTGTCTGCTGCGCTGCGCGGTGCGCAAGCTGGCTCAGCGCAGCACGGTCAAGTGAGCTGTCTTCATAAGAGGCAGTGTCAGTCATCAGTTTTCCGTCCATTTCCTAGAGTTCGGTGCGCTTATTGCAGAGCGGTGGGGCAGGGTGGCGGGCGTCGCCGCCGATGACGAGGTCCGATGCTACGTCGCGTTGCGCAATTGGTGTCGTGTTATGCAGGACTTGTGTTTGGATCACCGCGCCCGTCAGGGCTGTGATGAGGAACCCAACTGTAAAGACGATCACCCATCGCACGCTGTCGTTCCCTTCTTAATTGCCGTCTGGCCACAACTCACTGTCCAAACAGTTTGCGGCGAACTAGCCACCGACTCCCTGCGGATCGAGCTGGTAGGCGTCTATCGCTGTCCGCGTGGATAAGGTTAGATGCGAGCCCGGCCGCCGCATTGTTTTACCGCAATGCCGGCAGGCGGCATTGCTGCGCCGTCGATGCGATGCAGAGGGGGTGTCGGGCGACCGCACGGGCGGTGGCGTATTTGTCGGCGTGAAGTCGAAAGATCGTGCGCGGCGTGGTAATTCGCGCTATTCGACCTTGGAGGACCAGCAGCGTATCGACAGGAGCCCGCTTGCTGGCGTGCGCGGGAGCTGGTGCGGCAAAGCTCTGACCTTCGTCGAGGCGCTTCGGCGAGCTACAGACAGGGCGTTAGTCCCTCCCCCATCTAGGGCAATTGACTTCATCCCCATCCGCCACGGCGGGAGGGTCTGTCGTCTCGTCGCAGCCTGGCGTCGCGGGAGGGGTCGACGCCATTGCACAAAAGCAATAGACGTTTGCCCATCATGTGCGACCATCACCGGCATGACTCAGTTGATCGCCCAGCCGGCGGCTGGGTGATGGTCACTTCCAGTGAGCTGCTCGATGTCGGCAATGCGCCGCGGAGACTACGGTGAGTGCGCGGTGGCAGGGCACCTCTGCCGTGCGGCAACAGCCGACATTCGGAGCCTTCGTTCAGGGATTGATGGGGGCGGTCGCACTCGCGGGACTCTCCTCAACCAGCGGTGGGTCGGTCGACGGTGCGGTGTCGGTCGCCATCGGAATGGGTATCGCTGGGGCGGTGTTCGCAGCGGCCGGGGATTGGCTGTCACGGGTTGCTGGCTGGTTCTATTCCTTGTTGGGGATTGTCGCGTTCGTACCGGCTGCGGTGGCATTCGTGCGGTCGAACGGATGCCTACCAGGGCCGCCGCCGCCATTGCGGTTCGCTGCGGTGCTGTTGCTTGTTGCGGTTTCAGGCGCGATGTATATCGCCCGCTTCGTGATGAGGCGGCAATCGTTCCATTCGGCGACCGGGTTGGCAGCGTTCGGCGCGTTGCAGATTCTTGTGGCCGCGTCGACCTTCATCGCCGGAGATTCGTCAGTGAATCTGGGGGCGTTGGCGCTGATGATTGCCGGCGCGTCGTTGTTGGGTTGGCTGGTCGCCGCCGCCAGCGACGCAGTGCTCGGGGTGGCGGGTGTGGCGTTCGGGATGCAGAGCATCTACGGTGCCGCGGTAGATCGCGGCTGCGGAGGGGCGAACTACAGCGGCGTGGTCCTGATCGTCGTGTTTTGCGGAGCATATTTCGCCGCACGCGCGGTGTGCGCGCCGCTTATCCGGCGGCGATGATCTTGCCCGGGGGGTGCGATAGATGAGCGGGCCAAAGGGCGGCTCGTATCAGGTTGAGACCGCGGCGCAACGGGAATCGCGACTGCTTCGTGATGCAAGGGCTGATTACGCGACGGCGCTCAGCGCCTGGGATTCGGCGGCGGTGTTGCTGGCGGCTGCTGGGGTGGCGTGTGGGCAGAAACCGAGCTACCTACCGCCAGTACCGTTAGCCGCCGGAGCGGATTCTGCGGCGGTGCATCGCGCCACCGCAGAACTTCGCGCTGCCACCAGCGCTGCCCTCGCAGAGGCGAGAGTCTCTCGCGAGCGCGTTGCCGCTCGCCGCGCCGCCGCCTGCATCGCCCGCATCCGCGATCACCTCGAGACAGCCGCGCCTGAGGCCGCGCAAGTGCATCCGTCAGCCCAACAACAGCCCGCCACGTCATCAACCCCGCCGGCCACGACCACCGTCGATCGGGCACGCGTCGAGCAGCGTGTCCGGCGGCGCCTTGACGAACTCGCCGAACTCGACCACGACGCGTCGCGGGTGGATGATCTGATCAGCGACATCGCCGCTGCTTCCTCGGGGTCGAGGATCGACTTGCTGATGGCTGAGTTGGACCTTGTGGTCACCGACGCGCGCAGCGCCACCGCACGTATCCGCCAAATCCAGGCCGCCCGAGCGGATTTGGTGTCGCTGCAGGCTCGTGTTGCCGAGGTGCCGGGCGATTCCGGGGAGCGTCTGCGCGCTCGGATCGCCCACTTGATACAGGGTGAGGCGACGAGCGTGCCCATCGAACTGCCGGGACTGGTGGATGCTGCGGTCGAGCAGGCCGACGCCGACGCCGACCGACTCCATGTCGTCACCGTAATGACGGCAGCACTCAGAGAGCTCGGATACAGCATCGGGCCGGAATTCTCCACTCACTTGTCGGGGGCGGACGCCACGGGCTATGCGCGCAACGGCGCGTCGCGTTATGGCATCAAGGTCCGGTTGGAGCCTGGCTTGAACCGGTTCACCGCGCAGGCCGTCAAATCCGATAGGGCGCTGACCAGTGCACAAGAGGATGCCGACGCTGAACGTCAGTTTTGTGCGGCGCTCGAAACCGTGACCGCGCTCGCCAAGCGTGACGGCGTGCTGCTCGATGTCGATATCCGCAACGCGCCCGGGGATTTCAACGTGCAACAAGTGTCTGACGAAACACTCGGTGCGGGAACCGCAGAACCGGGTCAGGTGGATACATACGCGGATTCTTTCAACGAGATGGAGCAGTCGCGATGACCGCGGCTGACGTGGATTGCCGCCCGCCGTGGCTGCGTGAGATCGACGTGGCTATCCGGATGCATCCGCAGCTGATCTTGAGCGGCAACGTGCGTGACATGTATCTGCTCGACGACCCGGACGGACGCCGCTGGCCGATGTCGATTACCGACGCGGTCTGGTTTACCTTGCGCCGCCAGGGATTCGCGGCGCTGCTTACCTACACTCATGCGGCGGGTCTAGCGGTCGCTGCTGATTCCAGTGGCAGCTTTCAGCCCGACGCTACTCGGGTCCTGCAGGCCGTTCCAAAGCTTGAGTTGGGCCGAAAGTTGTCGTGGGATCTATTGCGGCAGTTACTTGAAGCGATCACCCATGTGCAGCCGGGTGTCGACCCGGGTGCCCCGATCGCTCTGATGTTTCCTGATGCCGGTCGGCTGTTCGATGACCGGCTCAACGAAGAACAACGCACCTTTCTGGCTGCAGCCAGCCAGATGGCGTACAGCGCGCGGCGTTTCGCCGCAAGCTACCCGGTGATCCTGTGGCTCATCGACCGACCGGGCGAGCTACCCGCCTGGTTCAGCCCGGGCAACCATGCCATTCGTAGCACCGTAGTGCCCGCACCGGACCTGGCCGCTCGGATGCAGATGTGTGAGGCGATGCTGCCGCGGGTGGAGGGGTTTCCCGCCGCTGATGATGAGGCACGAGGTTTGGTCGCTGTCTTCGCTGAACTGACCCATGGGATGCATTGCCGGGCGATCCGTGACATCTGCGCCCTGGCCTCGGCCAGTGGCCTGCCGGCTACCTCGATCGCCGACGCGGTACGCACGTATCGGGTCGGTGTACCGGACAACCCGTGGATCAAACCGGAACTACGCGAACGGATCGTCGAGGCCGACAAGGAACTTCCGCAGCGGGTATTGGGTCAGCCGCACGCCGTGATGCGCACACTGGATCTGCTTAAACGCGCGGCAATGGGACTAGGCGGCGCGCACCTGCGGGGCCCATCCGGTCGGCCGCGTGGTGTGCTGTTCTTCGCTGGCCCCACCGGTGTGGGCAAGACCGAACTGGCCAAAGCGATTGCCGACATCGTGTTCGGAGACGACAACGCCTACTTGCGATTCGACATGAGCGAGTTCGCCGCCGAACAGAACGAGGCCCGCCTCATCGGCGCGCCACCGGGCTACGTCGGGTTCGACGCCGGCGGGGAACTCACCAACGGTGTGCGCTCCAGGCCCTTCCAGGTGATCCTGTTCGACGAAATCGAAAAAGCCCATCCGAGAATTCTCGACAAATTCCTGCAGATCCTCGACGACGGCCGACTGACCGATGGACGCGGCGCGACAGTGCATTTCACCGAGTCGATCATTGTCTTCACCACCAATCTCGGCATCGTGGTGCGCGGCCCAGACGGCGCGCCAGCAAACAACGTCACCATGGCTGATTCACCTGAAACGATCGACATCAAGGTACGCGAATACATCGAAGTCTATTTTCGCGAACATCTAGGCCGGCCCGAGCTCTACAACCGGCTCCGAGAAGGTGTCGTGGTCTTCGACTTCCTCCGGCCCGATACCTTAGACAAGATTGCCGACGGCTCCATCTCGCGGGCGCTCGAGGCCGCGTCGAAACGCGTGGGCGCCCCGATCGAAATGTCCCCGGAGGCGCGCGAAGTCATCCGCGCGGCCGCGACCGCGGACTGCGCCAACGGCGGCCGCGGAGTGGCCTCTGCTATCGAGACCATTTTGATCAACCCGCTATCACGGGCGCTTTTTGCCGAAACCGGTACCGGTCAAGTGCCGTTAGAAATCACCCACGCTAAGAAGCTGGGCCAGAACTGGGAACTGGAGGTGCGATGAACATCAACATCTCACGCCTGCACTACCCAGTGACGGTATTGGGGCCCGGGACACGGGCGGGCATCTGGGTGCAGGGCTGCACCATCGGATGCCCGGGGTGCGTGTCACGCGACACCTGGAATCCCCACGGGGGCAAGAACTTGGCCATAGGCGAGGTGCTGGCATGGCTAACCCAAGCCTGTACGACCGGGCCCGTCGACGGAATCACCATCAGCGGAGGGGAACCCACCGAGCAAGCCGAATCATTGCATCTCCTCGTCCAAGGTATCCACGAGCTGCGCGCCGACCGCGTGTTCAGTGGTGACATCCTGTGTTTTACCGGTCTTGATGAGAATTCATTTCACGAAAGGTGTTCGTGGGCACGCGATAGCATCGATGCGATCATCACCGAGCCCTTTCGGATCACCGAACCCACCGCCCTGCTCTGGCGAGGTTCGCACAATCAGCGCCTCGTCCCGTTGACCACACGCGGACGGCTGATCTACCGACAGTACGTTGAGGCCACCGCCAGCACACCGCAGATGCAGTTCAGTGTCACCGACGGACAGGTGTGGATGGTCGGTATACCCGGGCGAGGGGACATGCAGCGCCTGGAAACAGCCCTGCGCAAGGATGGCGTCACCCTAGGAGGGGTGTCATGGCGGCCGCAATGATGTGTCCGGCGCATGGGCCGGTTACCGGGCAAGCCTGCATCCCCGGCTGTTTCGAAGCCTTACAGCCTTATGTAGCGACACCTGTCGGGCCGGCAGCGACGTGCCCTGCCCCAGGCTGCGGTATGCCGCTGCCGTGCCCCCTGCACGCAGGCTCGCCGCCCGACGCTGTCCAGCGCGAAGTGACTGCGTATCGCGCGGCGTCGGGCGCGCCATCCGGAGCCGCCGCGCTGTCGGGCCAAACGGCCGTGGGCGGAGTACTCGAATTCCCCTGGGGCGCAGTGGCCATACCGCCGGCAGGCCTGACGATAGGCCGCGACTTCGGCGCAGAATGCGGACCCCAAATCGACACGTACGACAACGTGTCGCGCGCGCATGCCCGCATCAGTCTTGAGGACGGCCAATTGTTCGTTGAAGACGTCCATTCCACCAACGGGACCACGGTCAACGGGGTCGTGACGGTCCCGGGCAGGCCACATGCCCTCGGCGACGGAGACGTCCTTGGATTCGGCAACCGGCTCCGCGCGAGCGTCAGAATACGAATGGCCCAGGCATGACCGCCCTCACGGTGACCGCGTTCACCGACACCGGGTTGCGGCGTTCCCACAACGAGGATGCTCTGCTGGTCGCCGGATGGACGTGCCAAACAATAGCCGGCGTACTGGTGACGATGCATTTCGATGACGTGACGCCGTTCGTATGCGCAGTCGCCGACGGTATGGGCGGCCACGCCGGCGGCGATCTGGCAAGTCGAGTCGCATTGGCGGTCATCGCCGACTGCGCAACAGCCTGGCGCACACAAGCCGACATCGCTGCGACGCTCACGGAGGCGAGCGAACGTGTCCATCAGGTCGGCGCCGACCCCGAGCTTCGCGGTCTAGGCACCACCATCGCCGGTGTTTGCGTGCTCGACGCCGAGGTGATCGCCTTCAACGTCGGAGACAGTCGCGTCTACAGCATCGGCAGCGGTTTCTTGCAACAAGTCTCCATCGACGACGCGGTTCTGGACTCCAATGGGAGACCGAGCAACGTAGTCACCCAGTCGCTGGGCCAGACTGCACCTATTGAGCCTCACCTGCAGGCGTTTCCCCGCGACGGAGCCGCCTACCTGATCTGTTCGGACGGTGTCAGCAGTGGATTGTCGCCAGCGAGTCTACGCGCCGCCGCCCTGCAGCCCAGCCCCCGCCAGTGCGCCACATCCATCATCGACACCACCCGGGCCAACGGCGCCGACGACAACTTCTCGCTGATTCTCGTCGAGCCGCCGGCGACTGCCTTCGCCACAAAGAACGCCGCCGGCGCCCAACATCACCGGCTCGTCGACGAGCCGGGCCAAGCGCCTGCGCAATTTGCAGTTGCGGATGAGCGCCACGTCAAACCCCGATCCGAAAGCGGAAATTCATGAATCAGGATGCGAACCGCGGTGGCGCGTTCTCGTCGGGTGATAAGACTGAGATTGGACGACCCGACCGGCCATCGACAACGCGTGATGCACGTCCGCCGACTACCCGTGACGCGCGCCCACCGACCATTCGCGATCCACGGTCGGCGACTACGCGCGATGGCCGATCATCGACGACTCGAGACGGCGGCCCGCAGGGGCTCGTGGCCACCGCCGAGGGCTCTGGGGGTCCGTCGGATCGCGACAGCGACATCGTGCTGCCGGATTATCTTGCGCGCGAATACGATATCGCCGAAGAGCTCGGTGCTGGCGGTGAGGCCGACGTCGCGCTCATCAGTCGTCGACGCGACGGGTTGCTCAAGGTGGTCAAAATCTACCGGCGAGGGATCACACTGCCCCAGTCTTTCGTGCAGCAACTGGCCACCGCTGATCCCGCTCATGTGCTGCCCGTGACCCGTTCGACCTACACGGGGTGGAGAACACCGCGGTTTATCGAGGTGATGGACTACCTGCCCGAGGGATCGCTGGAAACACTGCTGCAGCGTGCAGACGGGGTGATGACCGGGCTGGCCCGCGACATCCTCATCGAGATGACCGACGCACTGGACTACATCCACACTCAGCTGCACATCGTGCACCGCGACATCAAGCCGGCCAACATCCTGATCCGCCGCCGTAAACCGTTGGACTTGGTGCTGGCTGATCTAGGCATTGCGGCAGAACTCGCCGATTTATTACAGTCTCGGCGCGAAACGACGGGCGGACTCAAAGGAACGTTGATCTATCAGTCGCCGGAGACGTTGAATATGAGCGACGCCGGTGCCCCACGCGACTGGTGGGCGCTGGGTATGACGCTATGCGAAGTGCTCACCGGAGCACATCCTTTCAAAGACGGCCGCGGCCACCCCCTGCGTGATGAAAACAGGATCCGTCACGCGATCACGATGGGCGCGATCGATTTGTCGATGATCCGCGACGAGCGCTGGAACCTGTTGTGCCGCGGCCTGCTGACCCATGACGCCGACAGTCGGTGGGCGGCACCGCAGATACGGGCGTGGCTGGCCGGTGATTCGCCACCGGTGGCATCCCTGAAACCGCAACAGGGTGCACAGAATCGTTCCGTGCGGCCCTACCGTTTCGTTGACGGGCGCCGCTTTAACGACCCTGTCGAACTCGCCTCCCACATGGTCACCAACTGGGATGCTGCTGCCCGTGTCTTTACCTCGGAGGAGGAATGCGCGGCGCTGCGCACTTGGATTCGTGAAGATGTCGCCGACGCCGAGATCGATATCAACTCGTTGACGCCTTTGACACACGCCGACCAATCCCGCAGCGATGCACGGATTATCGAGTTCACAACTCATTATCGCAAAGACCAGAACCTGATCTTTCGGGGTGTCCAGATCACCGCGGGTACGTTGGCCGAGCAATACTTGAAAGCAGCGGGGCGGTGGGAGGACGACCCACTACTCTCGGCGCTGACACCCAATGTTGTTGCTGCCCTGGCAGAAAGCCGACGTGACGACAATAAAGGCCCTACGGCGCAGTCCAGCGAGTACTACGCATTGGCCAGCTTGTCACGTTTCGCAGACCAGCTCGACCAGCAAATCGAGCGAGCACGCGCGCAAATCAGCACGGCCGCCTCCCAGTGGGTCGACGGCGTGGATGTTGGCTCCGTGGTCCGGGACGGCCTGCCCGCGACCACGATCCTGGCGCGGGGGATGGGCCGTGCCGCGCTGCTATCGCCGGCGTGTGCCACTGGAATCCGTGAAGAATTCGCGAAAACCAACGCGTCATCTCCGCCATGGTTCGCCGATCTGTGCGCCACCGCACGATCACATCCTTCCAACAACACCGGCTCGCCGACGAATGTCGACCCCGACGAAATGGCGTTGAAATCGCTGGCCGTGACCACCGCTGACCTCGCCGCAACCTATCGGCAAGCGGCCGCCGCGGCCGTCGAGGAGGGCGAGCGCAAGCGTGCCGCCGAGCGAGCCGAACAAGAACGCAGACGCGCCGACCAACAGGCCGAAGAGGCCCGTCAAGCCATCCGTCGGGCCGCTGAAGAACGCAGCGCCGGAGATACTTTGGCCATTTTGGCGACCGCGGCCCTCGCAATCACCGTCTTGGTGCCGTTCCTCATCGGTCAGTTCCTGATGACGAAAACGTTTGTGCTGAAAGCCAGTCCAGGGGTATATGAGCCGAAGGTCCGTGGGATCATGGATCATTTTTGGGCGACCTATCTGGGTGGGCTTGTTCCCCTGGTACTGCTGCTTGGACTCTTCTTGGTGGTCCGTCGACCCTGGCAGGGGCGCAACGTCGCGGTCGGCATCGGTTGCATCGCCTTGATCGGATCACTCGTCGTGCTGCTGCCAATGGCAGAGTCGAAATGGAATGCTGCTGAGCAGAAGACAATCGCGAAATTGCGGGAGACAGCGTTCCCCTTCAGCGCCAGCTACTACACCTGCGCAAGCTGGAAAATCCACGCCGAGAACGGCGCTCACGACCCAGAACTGTGGCAAGTCTATTTAGCCCAAGTGAAAGGCACCTCGGGCACTGGCTGTAACCAGGTGCATGTGTATCGGGGATGGCAGCGGGTAGGTTACTACGATCTCCCCCAGGGCGATATGTTCACCGGAGAGATCATCGTCAACCACACCAATTGGAAGGAGCCGTTTCGCGAGCGCGAATCCAGCGAAATTTGGTCGCAGGTTTCAGCGACGGGCGCACATCAGGCGATGAATCCGTTGGGCACCAATGTCGATTTGCCCACGACAAACGGCAAAGTTGTCGATTTCACCCTTGACGTCGCGGGCACGGACGGGTTCAAGCTCAAGTGACAAACGCTGGTGCGCCCACGGAACGCTGCACGTCGATGACCCACACCCCGGCATGATCGCCACCGGCGATGGCCTGCTGCATTTTCCGCTTCTCAGATACGAGGGGGAATACGCCGACGACAATCATGGCTACTACCTGGTTCACGGAAAGGCCCGACCTCTTGCCGACGCAATGCATCATTACCTCGGTTAGAGTCTATGGGCTCGGGCCTGCCACTTCAGGGGCTGACAGATGCCCCTTGGTGGACGCAGCCACGTCCACCGTTTGTGGAGCAGACCATTGGTTTGGTACATCAAACGGGCGATAGAAAACCGGCCTTCGGCCTGACATACTTTCGTCAAATGGGTCGCCGCCCGATTGGGCTGATGAGGAAGGAAAAGCATTGGGGCTCTTCGGACCGATGAAGGAATTCCGCGAGCGCACGTTCACCATGCCGTGCAGCCCGCGTGAGGCAATGTCGGCTATTGCTGTTGCCGAAGGACATGACGGAAAGCGACCGTTCGCCCAACTGCTCGAGGCCTACACCGCCGCCCAGCAACGCGGAGAACCCGTTGGGCAGGCTCCGCTGGAAGCAACGATCTACCTTCAGGATTG
>NZ_JCALEJ010000035.1:0-40669 GCF_059813315.1 Mycobacterium sp. NGS11 | reverse complement strand
GCATGATCTCGTCTTCTGGTTCGATGCGGCCACAGGCTCGTTGCCGATCAACCGGATGGCCACGCTCAACTTGCATGCAGTGTCGAACTTTTCAATCAGGACCGTCCCACTGCTGCGCGGCGCCGTGCTGATCACGGGTATGTGCGCCGGTCACCCCGCGGGGCTGAGTTCGGCTCAGATCAAGGCTCTGCGCAACGAACACGAACCGGCGTGGCTCGCGGGATGGCTCATGCATATCCGCATTGAACAAGACACGCGGCGACGCCGACGTCATCGTTGAGCCCTTGCCCCGGGCGGCGTCACGGCCGGGCTGGCTGGCTACAGATAACTTGTCGGTCGTCTCTGCGACGATGACTGAGTATGGACACCATCGTGATAGCCACCGGAATGCCGTTTTTGCTGGCGTTCCTCGATCAGCACATCAATGAGGTTGTGCGGCTGTGGGAATCGTGGGTCGACTCTGGCGAATTGGTGCCGGCACGCTACGAACACAGTCAACGCGACGCGGTCATGCGGTTGCGTCCTGCCGTGCTGGGCGCCGTGGAATTTGTACCGAATGAGCCCGGCGGACGGCTTTTCCAGGACCGCGTGTTGTATACCCTGCCCGCCTTGGTCAGGGCCGATCAATCTGCGGATTTGGCCCCTGAACATTCCCACTACTGGACGCTGCAAATGAAGGGATTCGCGGCCACGCCGGAGCCGCTTGCCAAGGGCCGCACCGGTTTGGTGCTGGGGCATTGGGAGTTGGGCCGGCTTTAACGGGAACGCGTTGAGCGTCCCTTGGCCGGGCTGCTGTCTTCGGCGAGGTCGGCTTGGTCAGGTTGAGGGCGACTTGCACGCGGCTGACCGGTCGCGCCGGACCCAGGACCGGCGGGACTGTTGGTGGGCGGCGGCTTGGGGCTGGTGGCGCCGGCGCGGCCCGCGACGGGCGTTGTGGGGGGTTGGGCGGGGTTGCGGGCGGGGCTGGCGTGAGGTGCTTGGGTGGCTGTGCCGGTGGCGGTGGGCTGGGCGCTCCCGCCGGGGTTGTGGTCACGGCGCTGGTGGTGGACGACACGAGTGGCGACTGCGGCGCCGGCGACGACTTCGGGTGCCGCGACGGCGGCGCCGGCTTCTCCGGCCATCACCGCCCCGTCAACAGCAGCCGAGGAAGTTGCCGCAGCGGGTGTTTCGGACGTGGCCGTAGCACCCGGTGTCGAGGCGGGGGTCGGCGCTGTTGGTGTGTGATGGCGGGCGCGGCCGGGCGAGGGTGGTCGTCCGCCGGGTGGTCGACCGTTGACCGGGGTGCCAGTGAGGGGCTGGTCGGGCTCATCAGGGGCATCGGTGGGGTCGTCGCCGGCGGTTTTGGACCAGGGGGCGCGTGAGTTGAGCTCGCGGGCTCGGTCGTAGGCGTCTTGCCCGCGTTGGTAGCCCTCGCGGCTTCGGTGGCCGAGATCGCTGATGGCCTGGGTGAAGTCGTGGCGGGTGTGGTCGCCGAGTTCACGTTTGAGCCACCAGAACACGCCGATCGCGACCGCGGAGACGATGGCGATCATGAAGAGTCGGGCCAGCGGGTGGCTCATGCCGACCTGATCGGCGTAGCCGCCGCGGGCACCCATTTTCAGGACGATCATCGCGGCCATGGAGATGTAGGTGGTGTAGGCGAACACCAGGGCGGCGTGTTTGAAGAACATCTTGATACGCCGGGCGGCGCGCCGCCGCGGGTGGCCATGAATCATGGCGGGCGCGGCGACCACGATGGACAACAGCGCGTTGACGAAGGCCGCGCAGCACACCATGACGTAGCTGTAGGTGACGTAGCAGACGAAGAAGGCGAAGACCGCCCCGAGCAGGCCATAACAGCTGCCTAGGGCGAGGTTGGCGCCGCTGAGGTGTTGGGCGAACGACAGGGCCTGTGGTGCCCCGCAGGACGCCATGGCGTGGGCGGGACCGGCGAGGTCGCTGCCGTCGTGAGGGGTGAGCATGGCGGCGGTGTAGGCACCCCCGCAGGTGCCGATGTCATCGACGGTGGTGCCGAAGTTCATCAGCTGCAACGGCATCCGCACCGTGGCGTCGGCGATGAGGCCGGTCAGGTGTTGCAGCTGGGCTTGACCGCCCCCGGTGGTGATGGAGCCATTGTTGAACGCCGCCTGGGAGACGCTGAATCCGAGGTTTCGGCCTTGGGTGAGCAGCCCGTTTTCGTTGTAGAGGTCAGACAGTGGGTCATGCGTGAGCACGATGCCCAGGACGCCAACAGCGATGGTGGACAGCATGATTCCCGATCCGAAGCCTTTGCGGCCGTGCCACAGGATGTGGTATGCGCCGACGCCGAGGCCCAGCATCAGGCAGATGGGAAAGACCCACAGATCGGCCAGGATGACTCGGATGGTCTCGAAGATGGGACGAAACCAGGTGGCCAGCCACAATAGCCAGGTGTTGGACATGGCGAACCGCAGCAGCCACAGCGACATGGCGATCATGAAAATGTAGATGCCGGCCTGGGCTTGCAGCAGTTCCACGATCAGCTCATGGTCGAGTCCGACTGTGACGGCGTTGGCCAGCCAGCGAGCCCAGCTCGACGGGTCGACGCTCAGACCCGGGCCAGCTTTGGTGATGGCCTCGCTGGTGCTGACCACCGACAGGTAGTAGCTGCCCACGGGCACACCGTGGCTGTCGGTCACACCAGTCCAGTTGAGCGCACCGGCCAGGGTGGAGGCAGCCGCCGGTGGCGCGCCGGCGAGCGCGGCCGCTGCCAGGGTGTGGGTGAGGAGCCAGAAGGTGGTGAAGCGGCGCAGCCGGGGTCGGATGGCCATCTGGTAGCCCAGGTATTCGGCGGCGCGTTGGCTGAATGTGGTTGGCGCGGTGGTCATGCCGCGCGCCCGGGGGTGGTGTCGTAGGCGTGGTGCACGGCGGTGTCGGGTTCGCTGGCGACCCAGATGGGGGATTTGCGGCGGAACTCGTCGACGAAGAATCCGTAACCTTGCCGCCCAGCCCGGTTCGGGCCGGTCTCGGCGGTGGGGCGGTCGTCGAGCTCGTCGAAGGAGGTGGGGTCGCGCATCTCTTCGGGGGAGGGCTGGGCGAGGAAGAATTCTTCGATGTCGGGGTAGTCGTCAAGGCGGATGCCGACTTTGGCGGCGACTTGGCGTGCCAGTTCTTCGTTTTCGAAGGGCATGATGAGCTGCTGGGTGATGAATTCATCACCCATGAGGGCTAGGTCTTTGATGGGGTTTTGGGTGATGATCAACAACCCCGTGTAGTGCTTGCGAGCGCGGCGACTGATCAGGTGTGCGTCGTCGGCGCCGGCGCGCGAGTTGAGTAGCCCGGCGGCCTCTTCGAGGACGATGAGGCCAAAGCGGGTGCTGTCGGCGAAGAATGTCACTCGAGCTAGCCGCACGAGCATGCCGTAGATGGCTACCGAGGCGCGCTTGCGGTCGGAGAGTCGCTCGTAGAGGTGGGGGGTGTTCATTTCGTCGGCGGTGGGAAGATCGAGGCTGCCGGTGAGCCAAATCGTGACGTCGAGTGTGGCCAGGTCGGGAACGGGCAGCGTGGGGTCGAAGATGGCTCTTGTGAAGTCGTGGGTGGCCCACGATTGTAGGGCGGCGCCGATGGGTGCGAGGTCGTCGGCGAGTCGGATGACCTGGGGGGCGCGGTCATCGGGCCCGGTGGTGGGGGCTTGGATGTGGCTGATGTATTTCATGAGCGCGGCGGTACTGGTGATGCCCAGGGCTGCCGCGACGTCGGCTTGCAAGATGGCGCGTAGGCGGCGAACCGCGACGCTGTGCGGGTCCAGGCTCATCATCGGAATCATGTAGTCGAGCCAGTAGCCGCCAGCGAGACCAGGGGGAAAGACACGCAGTGGGTCGCAGCTGAACTGGTTGCCGGCCATGTCGATGACCGCCTTGTTGGCGACGTCGACGAGGGCTTTTTGCCATTCGGTACCGGGGTCGACGATGAATGCTTGTGCGCCGCGCTGGATTTCGCCGCGGGTGATGCGTTTGGCGGCATAGGATTTTCCGTATCCCAGCGCCCCGCTGCACACCAGGCAGGGGTTGCGGTTGCGGCGTGCGGCGGCGGGCAGGTCGAGCAGCACCGCACTGTTGAGGGCGTTGTTTCTGTTGAATCCCAACAGGATTCCGGTGCTGTTGCCGACCATGGAGGAGGTGAACGGCACGAACCGTGACCACTTCTTGGTGGTGGTGGGTTGGGTGAATTGGTCGACGGTGGTTTCGTGGGTGGGTGCAGCGGGGTTGAAGGCCGCCCACAGTTTGGTTTGGGCGCCGCGATAGTGGCGGATGGCGATTTGGCCGGAGGCGGTGAGTTCTTCGCGTAGGCGTTTGATGCTGTAGTCCAGCGTTTCGTGGTCGGGCGCCCCGACGGCGATGAGAAAGGCGGCGTGCAGGGGGCGTTCGTCGATGTTGGCTTCGAGCTGGCGGCGGTATTCGGCGAGTTGGCGCAAGGTGGCGATGAGTTCGGCGTCGCCGTTGCGGACGTCGCGGCGCTGGGTGAATTGGTCGTCGATGTTGCCTTTGGCGCGGTCGTTGCGCACGAATTCCATTTCGCGGCTTAGCGTGACGAGGTTGACGGCGAAGTCGAAGGTGGCGCCGGTGTCGAGGTCGTCGAGGGCTTGGAGAAATTCCGAGCCGGGAAACACGATGCCGGCCTTGGGCATATCCACGACGGGCAGGATGGCTTGATAGCTGTCGGGATAGGTGCCTTCGGGGCTGGACACCCGCAGGGTTTTGCTCCACGAGGGGATACGGCGGATGCCGGCGCTCCAGGCCCCCATCGCCGCCGCGGCCAGGGCGACGATGGGGGCGGCCAGCGCGGGTCCGAGCGCGGTGCCGCCAGCGGCGCCCGCCAGGGCCAGGGCGGCGGCGATGAGGCGCAGCGGCAGTACGCGCCCACCGTGGTGGTGTTGGTCGCCGTCGTCGAACACTGCGGCCGGCAGCGCGGTGGTGTCGAGCTGGCTGGTGGTGTCGCGCCGTGGCAGGGGGCTGTTGAACACTCCCCGCCAGGCGTTGTGGCGCCAAAACCAGGCGATCATGTTCGCGCTGACGGGTTGTGGACCGAATTCTTCGGGCAGGGCGGTGATGATGTCGTGGGCGAGGCGTTGGTAGGCGGCCACCGAGTCGTCGGAGTCTTTGTCGCGGCCGATCACCCAGTCGCGCAGTTTGGTGGCTTGGCCAACAGGGCTGTGCCCGGCCCGGCCGGCGTCGACGGGCATCGCCAGCCAATAGATGCGGTTGCGGGGGGTTTGTTCGGCGATGACGGGCGCCATCTGCTGGCAGGCGTTGATCCAGGGGGGTTTGTCGAGGTGACCGTCGAGCATGGCGCGTAACAGTTGGCGCTGGTTTTGCGGCACCGAGAGCCCGAAGATCCAAGTGCCGGCGGGGATTTCACGGGCGAGGGTTTGGTGTCGGTCTGCCACCCCGATTCGGCGTTTGGTGGATTGCAGGTAGTAGGGCAATCCACTGATCAGGTAGTGGGCGTATACGCCGTGGCTGGTGAAGCTTAGGTTGCCGATGACGGTTCGTGGCGGCGCGAGCAGCGGATCGGTGGAGCTGCTGGCCAGGGCCGGGCGCAGGGCCCGCCAGGCGCTGGCCACCCGAAAGCGCAAGGTGGGCCGGCCGCGGGGCATGAGGGCTGCGGTGCCGCCGGCGGCGCCGGTCGCCAACAGCCCGCAGATCAAGATGGACCGAGCGTGCCCGGAATCCAGTGCCAGGATGGTGAATACGGCGGTCAGGGCGGTGCCCCCGTAGAGGCTGATCGCCACCCACAGCCGCAGCGGCTTCTTGAACAAGATGTCGGTGTAGACGGGGGTGTCGTGGACGCCTTTGAACAGCTGGGCTGATTCGGTCACGGGCTTTCCTCAAGCGTTGTGCCTGCCGACCGCAGAGCGGCTCGGCACTGAAAGGCAGCGTGGCGGTTCGGGTTACTGGCCGAATTGTCCGGTGGTGATGCCGGTGCGGTCGACGGTGTGCTTAGTCGAGACGTAGATGGCGTAGCCCGAGCCGACGATGACGGCGACGATGACCGCGGTCAGCGCCCAGCCCACGGTGGCGCCGATGCGCCCGCCGAAGAAGGAGCCGGCAGCGCGTGCGCCGCCGGCGAGCAGGATGAACACAACCAGCACACCCACACCGATGGTGTAGAGGGAGTGGCTGCCCGAAACCAAGTCGGTGGCTGCCAGAAACGTTGGGGCCGAAGCGATACTCATGTCAGATTTCCTTTCGTGGTTAGTGAGGTCACAAGGGCTTGCAGAAGGGGGCCGACGGTGATGGCGTGGCCGGGTCCGGCGGCCAGCATGAGTGCGCCGCCGGCGAGGGCGACAAGGAGCAGAGCGGTGAGGATCAGCGCGCGCAGCTCGCGGTGCATGAGTCGAAGCAGCCGCAACAGCAGTGTGACGGAGACGATCGCGGTGGGAATGTGCTCAAGGCTCATGGGGTCCTCTAGCGCGGCGCGGCGGCGGTCGGGATGACGGGGGTCAGTTCGGCGCCATCGGCGAGCAGGGGCGCATAGTCGAGGCTTGAGACGCTCCAGCGGCCGCTGGTGACGGTCAACACGATGGGGTAGTCCAGCTGCAGCGGGGCGTATTGGCTGGTGACTGCGTTGACGGTCGCGAGCACGTGCACGGTGGTGCCCTCGGCGGGCACATCGTGGTCACCGAGGCTGTGGTTGGCGATGAGTTTGATGACTTGGGCGGATCGATAGTCGGCCGCGGGCAGCAGCCCGGAACTGGTGGTGACGTAGCGTTCCAGCCCGCCAGCCCCGGTCAAGAAGCTGGTGATGAATCCGGTGACAGTGGCGAACGCTGGTGAGGTGTCAGCGACCGCGGTGGAGTATCCCAGCGGGGCGTCAGCACCAGCGCCGGGCCCGTTGACCCGGGCCGGTAGCGCGCTGGCCCGCAGGCCGTAGTTGCTGTAGACGACGGGCAGCCGATAGTAGGCGGTGCGGGGGGTGGCGGCTTCAAACGCCCGCTCGGAGACAGTGATCACCACGCTCCACTGTTGGGTGGTGCCGGCGTCGCTGACCAAGGTGACCGCAGAGACCGCGGGGGAGGTCACGATGAGCGCGGGGGTGGTGGGCAGCTTAATCGGGTCGCGCAGTGACCAGCAGTCGTGCAGCACCTGTTGGTGGGATGCGGTGGCGGTGAGCCAACGGGTGACGCAGTCTTGGGCGTAGGAGCCGACCAGGGCGGTGCGGTTGACGGCGCTGCGCGCGGGCCCGGCGACGTCGATGGGGTTGTTGAAGATCCAGCCCCAGATGGTGGCGATGGCCACCACACTGCACGATCCGAGGCCGACGACGAGGCCGGCGCGGCGCAGCGCGTTGTGGGTGCCGTCGAGGCGTTTGCGCCAGGTGTTGGTGAGCATGGTGGGCGAGACCTTTACTGGGGCGGGTGGCCGAAGATTTTGATCGACGACACGGCGAAGGTGTTGTCGGCGGGGTCGGTGTGGCTGGGGTCAGCGGGCAGCCCGGGCAGTGCGGGAGTGCTGGTCGGCGTGGGGTCAGCGGGTGCCGCCGGGGGACCCAGCACCTCGCCGAGCACCCCGCCGCCGGGGGCGGGGCTGGTGGTGGTGTCGGCCGGTGCGCGCCCGGTTTCTTGGACGAGCATGATGATGCGCGATGCCAGCACGCCGCGGTTGGGCATGGGTTTGGTGGCTTCGCCGTGCACGCTGCCGGTCTCTTGGGGCACCGCGGTGGGTGGGGCGTCGTTGAAGCTCCATTGCACACGGGTGAGCACGCGGTGTTGGTGCCATTGGTCGGCGCCGGAGGCGTCGGCCCCGACCCAGCCGGGGGTCAGGGAGACGGCGGTGACGACCATGGTGCGGCCGAGATTGATGGTCAGGAATTGGCCGATGTTGCCGCCGGTGACACACACCCAGGCTTGGGTCGGGTCGGCGCCGGCCACGGATTGCGCGGCTGTCGAGCCGGGTAGGCATCCCACCGCTGTGGCGGTATAGGGGATGGTGGAGTCCTGGTTGTCGGGCGCCGCGGTGGTGCTCGACGGCGCGGCGAGAACACTGAGACGAGTGCTGGGCTGGGGTGGCTCACTGGTGTGTGGGTCGCTGCGCATGGCCAGCAGGGCGCCGCTGACAACCAGGGTGGCCGCTACGGTGGCGGCGCCGAAGCCGACAGCGATTCTCTTGTTGTAGCGCGGGCTGCGTGCGGATTCTTCAGCACTACGTGCGGCGTCGTCTGTGTCGCTGCTGGCGGTGAGCTGGTCGACCAATTCCGAACCTGGCAGCGGTGTTTCGTCGCCATCGGGTGCCGCGCTGGTGCCCAGATCATGGTTGTCAGCGCCGTGGGTGTCGGGCTGATCATCGCAGTCGCTGGGCCCGTCGCGATCAATGGGTGGGTCCTCGCTGGGCCGCCGCACATCAACGTGGTCGGCACCGTCGTAGGTGGTGTCGTCGACGTCGATGGGGTCCCCGGCTGGTGCCGCATTGAGTGTGAGCGCTGGGTCGTGGTCGTCGCCGGGCGCGCAGCGCGGTTGACCCTCCAACTGCGCGGGCTGCTCACCCTTGATGGCGCTCAGGTCGTCTCCGTAGATGTCGGCGAGGAAACCTTCGGTCGCCGCGATCGTGTGATCGCGCTGGTGGTCGATCGGGGTTTTGCTCATGACACGCTCCGCGGCGCCAGGGCGGGCCGGTGGCGGCGGGCCGGGACAGCTGCTGAGGACATCTGCGTTGGCGTGCCCCGGACCGGGTGGGGTTGTGTCCGGGCCGAGACGGCCAGGTATCCCGGGGCAGGGTGCGAGCAGCGGGCCTTGCGTCGCCGACGCGCGATGCTCACCAGGGCAGCAGCGGTCACGCCCGCGATCACCGCACTAGCAAACAGATGCTGGGTCACGAAGATCACCGCCGTCATCACGGTGAAAACGGCTCCCATGATGGCGATGAAAGCGACGCCGAAAACCACGCGCATCCACTGACCTCCTGTCCTTACGGGTCAGCCTAAGGGGTGCAGTAACGGATATTCCACGGCCGTAGCGAAATAACTTGATCGGTTGTTACCGTCTTTTGTGTGAACGCATTCCCAGCAGACGGAGTAAGGCGGCTGCTCTTTTTCGTCGAGGACCGTCTGGCGCAGCTGCGCTGGACGCGCGAGGACCTCGCCGCCGCGGGCGGCCCAGCCCCGTCAACGTTGTATAAAGCCGCCGAACGTGACGGTGGGCTGGCGCCCAAGACGCTGGCACGCCTGGATGTGGCGCTGGGGTGGCAAGAAGGTTCCGCCCAGCGGGTGCTGGCCGGCGAGAGCCCCGCAGTTCGCATATCAGAGCAGATCAACCTGTGTGCAGCGGCGATCAACGCGGCGCGTCGCGACGCCGAATGCGGCGGCGTCTCGCGCTGCGCGAGCGAGTTGAAAAACTTTTTGATGGACGTCGCGCAGCGCCTTGACGACTTTTACACTGAGCCTGTACGAGCCGTGGGGGATGCTGCTGATGCCAGTGCCTGCTGATCGGTTCGACGAGATCCGCCGCAAGTGGATCGCCCGTAACCAACGCACGTTTATATTCCAGAAAAGGCGCTCAGAAATTCTCGCGCGCCAAATACGAGACCGTGATACCGCAGCCACCGGTGCGCGGGTTGATCCCGCCGACGATGATGTTATTCACCCTTGGTATGCGCGCCCGATTAAAACGTCGTACGCAATGTTCGATGCGATCATTCTTATGTCGGCAGCGGTATTGGCGCCGCTGGGCTGGCCGGTGGGCAAGGCCATGTCGGTGCGTGTGGTCCAGCTAATTCCCGGTGAGCTACGCTCGTACCCGATCGCCGCGTTCATGTGGGCGGCGGTAGTGGTTGGTCTGCCGCTGCCGCTGCTCTATGAGCCCGGTGATTCCTTGGTGTCAGCGGCTGTGGCGCCGTGGCTGGTGGCCCAAATCCCGGCCGCGCTGCTCACCGCCGGCATCTACGGCATTTTGGAAGGCTGGTTGGCCGTGGACGGGGCCCGTGATTGGTGGCCGATGCGCCCAGCCGAGGAGGTCGACGACATCGATTTCGGCTTCCTACAGCCCGATGATCTCACCGGGCCAGGGGTGTTTCCCACCCGCCGCGATGCGCCACCCGGTGACCCGAGCCCGATCCGGAGGTTCTAGCGATGTATCGCCCGCCGTCTTCGCCGTACTGCGGATTCAGCCGTGACAGCTCGACCCAGCAGCTTTCGGTTGCCGAGGGTGCCTGCCATCTGCTGGTCTCTGCCCCCACCGAAACCGGCAAGACCCGCGGAGTCTTAGCGCCGGCGGCGGTGTTGTGGGGCGGGCCTGCGGTATGCGTGTCACCTAAAGATGACCTGCTGTGGCTGGTATGCCAACGCCGTTGGGGCCCAAAACAAGTGATCGACTTGCGCCCGGACTACTCGCCGGTCTACCCGGCCGATGCGCAGGTGCGCTCGTTTGACCCGACCGCGCTGATCAGCACACCAGACCAGGCGGTGACTGCGGCCAACACCATGATGCAGATGTCGGCGGTCGGGCTGGGCTCGAGCATTGATCAGGTCTCTGATGCTGGGATCTGGGAAGCCAACACCGAGGGCCCGCTGGCCGCGATGCTGTACGCGGCCTCCCCTCGTGGGCACGGCAAAGGCATCGAATGGGTGCTGCTGGCCGTGGACAACTTGGAAAAAGACGACAAGGACCCCGACGCGCCGGGCTGGCACAGCGCCGCGCGTCAGGTGGCCAGCCAGCCGCTGTTTCGCAACGCGCTGATGCGCACGCTGGCCATGGAGCCCAAGCAGCGCGACAGTATCGCGCTGACCATGCGCAAGGCGGTCACCCCGTGGATGCGGCTGGGGCTGCGCGGGGACACCGCACCGTGTTTCGACGATGCGTTTCTGTCTGACCCGGATGCGACGTTGTTCATCCTGGCCCCCGCCGAAGGGTCGATCGCCGGCGCGGCCGTCACACTGCTCGACCACCTGGTGCGCAGCTGGCGCGGCAAAACCGCGCGCAAGGAAATGCTGCACCGGCTGCTGATGGTGATTGACGAGGCCACCAACGTGGCGCCGATGCCCGCGCTGCGCCGCTATGTCTCAGAAGGGCGCGGGCTTGGCGTCAATCTGGTGCTCGCCGTGCAGGCGTCCTGCCAGTTCGACACCGTCTATGGCAGCGCTTATGCCCGCGAGCTGCGCGCCACCTTCCCGGCCGCGCTGATCATGTACGGCGCTGACGAGATGGAAATGTTGCAGCGCGGCGAACAGTGGTCACGTGAGACCACCCGCCGCCAGGAAAGCTTCGATCAGGCCACCGGCGGGAAAACGTTGTCCTCTCAGCTAGGTCCCAGCCTTGACTACCGGCGACTGCTTCCGCAAAACCGGGGGCAAGCCCGGCTGCTGCGCCGCGGAACGGCAGGCATCACCACCGAGCTGCCCGACTGGCCTGACTTCCTCACCAAATACGACCGCGCAGTGAAAACGCTGCTGCAGGCTGACCGGGCCGCCGTGGATAAGCCCAGCACCATGTGGGAATGGATTGTGGCACGCCACCGCCGCGCCGCCGAAGCGATCGCCCAGTGAACGCCGAGCAGTTACGCGAGCATCTCGTCGCGGTTTTGGCTGACGCGAATCAACCGATGTCGACCACCCAAGCCCGCCTGGCTGTTACCGAGGTGTGCCGCCGGCGTGGCCGCCCCGTGGTGGCCGAAGAGGTCTATCGCGCGCTGGTGATTTTGGCGCGGCGCGGTGTCGTGCGCCGCGTCGCAGAGCAGCCTGGCCGTATCACCCACTGGGAACTGACCCCCCACCACCTACGGCGTCCTCGTCAGGTCGCGGCGGTGTTGTCATCGACTGAAAGCCGTGGCGAAAGTGAATGATTCGCGTAAGTTCCCGTGGCTTGGCGGCCTGCTGGCGGCCGTGCTGATCGCTGTGGCGCTAATCGCGGTGGTTGTCCAGGGCACATGGCAGGTGGTCAACGATTTCGCCACCCATGTCGCCGACACCATCTACCAGCCCTGAACCAGTCCGACAGTAGGGAGGCTGCGGTGATCACATCGCATGGCCGCGCAGCAGACAGTCGCGCGCGGCCCAACTGCGTTGCCCGGCAGTCGAAATGACGACGCCGCTGCCGTCGCCTTCGGATACGGCACCGCCACATGTCTGCCATGCCCGCGGCTGCGATGTCGACATCGAGCCGCGGCTATTCATGTGCGCACATCACTGGTCTCTTGTGCCTCCTGCGCTGCGTGAGTCGATCCGATCGACCTATCGGCCCGGGCAGGAAGTCGACAAACAGCCCAGTGCGCAATACCTTGCCTTTGCTGCCGCCGCGATCGCCGACGTCGCACACAAAGAGACCCGTCAGCGCCGGCCAGGCCGTCGCACACCGTCAAAACCGGTGCAGCTGGCCCTGTTCGACATCGCAGCTGGTTCTTAAGCCCATGCTATCGAGAGCCTCACCCCTCGGGGGGAAGCGATATTCCAGAGCTATCAGCGTCGATGAGAACGCTTTTGAGTGCTGGGTGGCGCAATCTTCCTGTGAATTGGCGGTATTCGATGTCTACGACTACCGTCGGGCGTACCCAGCGGGCGCCGCGTAGCTCTGGTATCGGTGCGGCGAACGGTGTGAGGGGTTGCTGCAGGTCGCTGAGGCGCTCCATTAGGCTGGCCCGCGTGCGCGGCGTCATGCCAGCGCCCACGTGCCCGCAGTAGCGCAACTCGCCGTTGGTGTCGTAGGCCCCGACCAGCAGTGCGCCCAGACCGCCGCGGTGGGTACCGGCGCTCGGGATGAACCCGCCGACCACCATGGGCCTTCGTTGGCGGACAACGTGTTTGATCCATGCAGCCGAGCGTCGGCCGGGCTGGTAGGTGGAGTGGGCGTGCTTGAGGACGTAGCCTTCCAAGCCCAGGCCCCGCATAATCTCGGCCATTGCGTCAGTGCCGATACCTGTCCAGTACGGAGAGATGACGATGGGTGGTTTGTGCAGGCGCAGGTCGTCGAGCATCCTGCGGCGCTGCAGGTAGGTGTGCCCGGTGAGGTCATGGCCGTCGAGGTAGATGATGTCGAAAACACAGAACGTCAGCGGCACGGAGGCGAGTAGGTGGGGGCCCGGGCGCGGGGCGCGTAGGCGGCGCTGAATCAGCTGAAAATTTGGTCGAGCGTGGTGATCGAAGGCGACGAGCTCACCATCGAGGATGGCAGTCCGCCCTTCAAGGCCCGCTGAGAGCGCGTCGACGATCTCCGGGAAGCAGGTGGTGAGGTTGGTGGCCTGGCGACTGAATAACTCGACCCGCTCGGCGCATCGCGCAAGCAGCCTGATGCCGTCCCACTTGGCCTCGAAACAGTATCCAGTGGTGTCGGCAGGGGGCGGTGCGGCGCTGGCCAGCATGGGGGCTGGGGGCAAGGGAATGCGCTGCACCACACCATTATGCGTCCGCGGCCTGGCGGGACCCTACGGCGTGGACTGGCGGTCGTCGTTGTCGAAGGTGGCTGCCACGGCGTCGATGACCGGCTTGGCGGTCTGGTTGGTGAGCAGCAAGGACACTTCGCGGTTTTCCAGAAGGTTTGTGGTGGACAGGTTTTGGCTGCCGATGACGAGGACAGTCCTGTCGATCAGGATCATTTTCTCGTGGATATACAGATGCTTGCGGTCGGCGGGGTATTGATGGGTCTTGCATCCGGCGGCAGTGAGTTCATCGACGTTGTGGACGGTGGCCGGGTTGGCGGTCAGCACGATGCGGCAGGTGACGCCACGGTGGGCGGCTTTGGTCAAGGCGGCCACGATGGCGCGGTCTTTGAGTTCTTCGGTGGTCAGTTCGATGCTGTGCCCGGCGGTGTCGAGTTGCTGTAGAAAGGCGGCGCGAGCGTCAGGTGACCAGATCAGGTGGGGGCTTGGCACACCTGGTGCTGGGCGGCCCGTTGCGGCGGTGGCATAGTCGGCGTCGAAGGTGGCGGTGATGGCGGCAATGTCGGCGGGGTCGGTGTCAAGTACCCAGGCGTCGCGGCTAGACGGGTAGTACTTGGCCACGAGATTGGCTGTGCCGATTGCGGTTTCGGTGTCATCGGCGGTCAGTGTCTTTTGGTGGAAGATGGTGGCCGCGGGCGCCCATCGTACGTCGATGCCGGCTGCTTTGAGCTGGTCGTAGGCGGCCGTGTTGGTTTGGCGGCCGTGGAATGCGGCGTCGAGAATGATCTTGGTGTCTACGCCCCTGCGGTGGGCGTCGACGAGCGCGCTGAGCGCGGCGGAATCGGCCAGCTCATACATCGTCATGCGCAGGGTTCGGCGCGCCTGGCCGATGATCCCGAGGATGGCCGCGTAGCCTGCTTCGGGCTCCTGGACCAGACGGTAGACGCCGTGGGTAGCGTTCAACGCCGGCGGCGGTGGGTTGCCGGTGCGCCAAGCCGGTGAGCTGCACCCGGTCAGCAGTGCCGCCGCGGTGGCCACCGAGACGAGGCAACGCCACGCAGGCGAGGTGTGGGCGCAGCTTTTCACTGGATCCTTTTCACTCGTATCGGTTGCAGCACAACGACTGTCGGGGCCAAAGTGATATTTGAATCGAACCTAGCGGTGCTGGCGGGGTTGTGCGACGCCCGCCGAGCAAATCATCGTGAGCGTCGCGCCAGGCCCTGACAGGTCGGTATGGTTTTTCCATGTCGATGCCTGTGGCCCCACCAGTGGATTCGGTGGTCCTCGTGCCTGAGCGGATGCCTGCGCTGCCGCCGGCCCGCGAGTTCCTCACCTCAGCTGGGTTCGGGGGCGCTGCGGCGTTGCTTGCGGCACTGTTGTTGGCTGCGGTGATCCTGATTGGCTTCTGGCGTGCATCCAAGCGGCAAGAGAGCCACAACCGTCAAATTCGTGAGGCCGAGCAACACAACACCGCGGTGGACCGATGCTGGCAGCGGCTGGTGTGGGTGGTGGAAACGGCGGGGATAGAGCCGGCGGCCAGCCGAGGCGCCACGGTGGGTTTGGGGCCAGAACTGGCTCTAGAGCTGTTGCGGGGTTTGTTACGCGACGCCGAGAGTCTCGGTGACGCCACGCTGACGGGCGCGGTGACGGTCTACTTGAGCCAGTTTTCGCAGGTGTTGGCCCAGCAGGGCAGCGTGGCGTCCGAGCCGTCCGTCCCCTCGGCCTCAGCTGAGCCCACGCTCGCTGACGCTCCCTCCGGTCCGAGGGAGACCGTGCAGTCATCGGGCTCACCGGCGCAAGGTGGCGATACCCCACGCCCCCGGCCCGCCAAAGCGGTGGCCGCAGCTCAGGGCAGGCGACGCCGTCAATGACACATCTGCGTCAGCACATCGAAGAACTCGACATCGACCGATGGGCAGCGGTGACCAAGCAGGCCGCGACGGCCGCGGTCGATGCTGCCCAGCGGCTTGGCAAGCCCGCGCCGGCGCAGTTGGCCGCGGTGGCCGCGATGAGCGAAGGCGAGCTGATCGAACATCGCAACCGTAGTGGGCCAGCACCAAAACGGCTCTCACCAGCGATGCAGCTCGTCGAGGCGGACCATTTGCGGGCTGTGGCCGAGCACCAGGCGCGCCAGGCCGAACAAGACAAGCGTGACGCTCAAGCAGCCGCGCACATGGCCCGCGCCGAGGCCGAAGAGGCCGCCCAGGCCGCCGCGCAAGCCCGCGAGCAGGCGCGGGCAGCAGACAGCGCAGCCGCACGTCAGGCTGTCGAACACGCCGCCGAACTGCGCAGCGCCCAACAAGCTGCCGAAGAATTACGTAGCGAATTGGATCGGGTCCGCGCCGACGCCGCCGCCGAGGTCGCCGCCGCACAGGAGCAGGCCCGCGCCGCTGACCGACGGGCCGAAGAACGTGCGGCCGAGCGGATCGAAGAGCGCACGGCGGCTCAGCGTGCCCTCGAAGAACTCCGCAACGAGCTCGAACGGGTACGCGCCGACGCGAGCGCCGAGGTGGCCGCCGCCGCCGAGCAGGCCCGCGCAGCTGACACGCGCGCCGAACAGCGCATGACCGAGCGCGCCGAAGACCGCAGAGCGGCTCAGCAAGACTTGGAAGAGTTGCGCGGCGAGCTCGAACGGGTACGGGCGCTGGCCGCGGCCGAGGTGGCGGCCGCCCGGGGCCAGGCCGACGGTGAGGTGTCAACCGCCCACGCTGCGCTTGCTCGGGCACGCGCAGAAGCCGACGACGCCATCGCCCGTACGAGCGAGGAAATCGAGCAGCTGCGCGCCGAATGCGCGGCGGAAGTGGAAGCGGCGCGTGAGCAGACAGAGCAAGCGCTGGCGTCTCTGTACGCCGCCCAATCCGAGGCGGCGCGGGCACGCGCTCAAGCCGCGCAAGCCCACCCGTCCGCTGAGCTATTGCTGAGTGTCCCTATTCCGGCCGCAGAAATACGCGGTCACACCGGCTATGTCGAAGACGTCCTGACCACGGTGCGGGATCTCGACCTCGCGCTCGAGACGGCGCTGGGTGGCGGCGCCAGACCAGTTGATGCACAGGCGGTGGGCGCCTTGGTGTCCACGGTGCAACGCCAGTCCGGCGATCTCTCTGAGCACTTGCGGGCGTTGACGGCGCAAGGTAGCGATGCCGTGCACGTCTACGTCGAAGCCGCCACCCGCGCCTATGGCGGGCTTCTTGCTCGGATCGCGGCGGCAACCGAACAACTGGCCCGAGAAGGTCGCACCGACCCCGGCGTGATTGAGCGGGTGACCGCGATGCTGGACGCGCATCCGTGGCGGTCCCGTTGATGCCGGCCGCCGCCGTGATAACCCGTGAGCCGCAGATGGAGAGCGCGATGCCCACTTGGCACACCAGGCACCTTCACCCGCTGGGTAGCGACCAGAGCATGCGGGCATGATGGCGTACAAACCCGACGATGGCGAGACCACCAGCCCGTCAGGCTCGTTGCCGTCCGGGGGCCGCGATAGCGCCCAATCCAGCTCTGCTGCAACGCCTGACGACGCGGAGCGCACCATCGTCGTATCCCGCAAGTCGCACGCCGACGAAGAAACCACCGTCGTGGCGAACAAAAAGCCGTTGGTTGACGATCCAGAAAAAACCCTGGTGGCGCCCACACCCAGAGCGCCGCAACGCAATAACGACACCGACAACCCAGACGCGAGGCCCCGCAGTGAGCCAGCCCGGGCGGCGTCCGATGACCAGGACGAACAAACCGTCTACCAACAACCCGTCGTCCACCCGGGCAGCCGTGCGCCAACTGGGCCGCCGCCTGCGACACCCCCATCGCAGCGCCACGGCCCCGACCCGGCTCCGAGCTTCCCGCCGGCAGGGCAGCCCCTCCCGCCGTCACCAGGTCTTGCCCAGCAGCCCGGTTTCGCGCCTCAACCGTTCCCGTATGGACAAGCCAACCCGTACGGTCATCCGCCGCCCGGTCCATACGCCGGCCCGCCCTATGGTCCCCCTGGGTCCGCAGGACTCCAGCGATCCACGCAGTCGACTGCCCTGTTGTGGGGTGGAGTCGGATCGGCTGCTGTCGTCCTGGCAATAGGTCTAGTGATCGGGTTGTCCAATCCCGACTTGCTGTTGACGAAAAAGCTCGACGTCCAGGCCGCCCAATCGGAAATCGAACGAGTGCTGACCGATGAGATCACTGGCTACGGGGATAAGAACGTGGCGGATGTCAATTGCAACCACGGTGAAAACGTCACGATAAAGCAAGGCAACAGTTTTACCTGCCAGGTCAATGTCGACGGCGCCCCGCGACGCGTCACCGCCACTTTCCTGGACAACAATGGGAATTTCGATGTCGGTCGCCCCGACTAACGAGAATAAACCCACAGAGTTTGTTCGCCGAGACCGTATCCTTAAGCCCGACCCTTGGCTGATGCCGCATCAATTCACCCATTAGCACGAACATGGAAAATAGGGGTGCCACGTGACTGGATGGCTCCGTACCGCCGCAGCGACCGCGGTGAGCGTCGTCGTCGTGATCGCTGTGGCCACCGGATGTACCACCGTCGTCAAAGCCCACGGCTCATCCATGTTGTATGACCCTTTTCACGTCGGCGGCCTTCTGGCGGTAGACGGGCCCAGCGGCCCGCGCAGCGACGCGCCGCCACCGACTGGCACCGTGAAGAACACCAACCACGGGGACGAAGACAAGCTGGTACTGCTGTCAATCAACGACATTCAGGATTTTTGGCAATCCAACTACAGCAAATCATTCAAGGGTGACTTCACGCCCGTCGAGGAGCTCATCTCCTATGACTCCGAGGATCCAGCCAGCCCGATCGTGTGCCATCAAAGAACCTACAAACTGGTCAACGCGTTGTTCTCACCGCGCTGCAATCTGATTGCCTGGGACCGCGGCGTGCTGATCCCCACCGGCAAGACCTACTTTGGTCCGATGCCGGTCACCGGAATCTTCGCCCATGAATACGGCCACGCCATTCAGAATATGGCCAAAATCATCGGTCGGGACACCTCGACGATCGTGCGCGAACAGCAGGCGGACTGCTTTGGCGGGGTCTACATGCGCTGGGTAGCCGAGGGAAAATCGACGCGCTTCACCCTCAGTACCGGTGACGGGCTCGATCACGTGTTAGCCGGCCTGATGACTATTCGTGACCCGATCCTGACCCCGCAAGATCAGGAGTTGATCGAAGAAGGGCACGGCACCGCACTCGACCGGGTCAGCGCTTTCCAGATGGGATTCGTATCCGGGGCGTCGGCCTGTGGCGTGATCGATGAGAACGAGGTCAAACAGCGTCGGGGGGACCTGCCGATCGCGTTGACCTACGACCAATCCGGTCGGCTCGAGACGGGGGAGGTGCCGATCAACGAGCAGACCATGTCGTCGCTGATGGACACCCTCAGCGCCATCTTCGCCCCAAAAAGTCCGCCACAGCTGTCTTATAGCGGCGGCAATTGCCCTGATGCGCAAGCCCACCCGCCCGCGTCTTACTGCCCGGCCACCAACACCATCGCCGTTGATCTGGCGCAGCTGCAGAAGATGGGTGCACCCGCTGACGAGCAGTCCGGCCATGTGTTGATTCAAGGCGACGACACCGCCATGTCGGTCGTGATGTCGCGGTATGTCCTTGCGGTACAACACGAACGGGGCCTGAAACTGGACTCGCCGGTAAGTGCACTGCGGACCGCTTGTCTGACAGGGCTCGCGCACCGCAAAATGGCCGGTCCCGTGTCGCTGCCATCTGGCAATGGCCTGACGTTGACTGCCGGCGACCTCGATAAGGCCGTCGCGGGACTGCTCACCAACCACCTGGTGGCCAGCGACGTCAACGGGCAGACCGTGCCCGCCGGGTTCACCCGGATCACCGCGTTTCGCTCTGGGGTTGTCAGCAGCAATGACGACCTGTGTTACCAACGCTTCCCCGACGCCTGAGATCGGAGTTGACAATCGTGGGCCGCAGGCGGCGCCAAAGCCGTCCATCTTCGGGTTGACGGCCTTTAATGCGCAATCCCACTGAGCAATTCACCGCTTTGAGGCAGGCTTACCAACATGAGTGACGAATGGGGGCCCGGGCCTGACGACGAAACGATGAGCGCACACAAGTTTCGCGGCGAGGAGACGATGGACCTATCGCATACCCGGCCGCCGCAATACCCGGTGCCACCGTTCCCGCCGAGTGGATCGCCCGCGCCTCCATCGGGCCCGCCGCAGCATGGGGCGCACGTCGGCCGACCGCCTGGCGCTTCCCCGCCCTGGCAAGCCCCGCCGCCTGGCCCCTCGCACTGGCAGGTTCCGCCAGCCGCGCCGCCATGGCCTGTGCTACCCGGGCAACAGCCGCATCCCTACCCGGCCGGCGCAGTCGGGATAGGTCCGGGCGGATACCCGCCACCGCGGCGCCGTCCGCGTTGGCCATGGTGGGTTGCGGGTGCGGCCGCCGTGGTGGTGACGGGGCTGGTGATCACGCTGGTGGTGCTGGGCAGCAACGAGTCAACAACGACACCGAAGTCAGCGGCGCCGTCGTCCACCCGTGTCCCTTCCTCGAGCAGACCCGCGCCGACGTCATCGGCGACGAGCGCCCCGCCAGCGGCGCCGCCGGTAGACACCGCGGCCTTGCCCAGTCTGTTAGCGTCTGCCGAACAGGTCAGCAACATACTCAACCATGTGCAGATGAACCCGCGTGAGGTGTCGACGTCGCTTTCCTCGGATGCGTCGATAGACCCGGCCAAGTGCGCAAGCGCCGTGGCGCCGGCGTTAGAAGCCACCTACACGGGGTCGGGGTATACCGGGGTGGCGGTCCAAGGGTTGATGGAACCCAGTCCGGGACGTCATAAGGTTATCCAGGCTGTCGCTGCGTTCCCGGATGAGGCCGCCGCGCAGCAGTTTCGAGCCGAGCAGTTATCGGCGTGGCAGGGGTGCCGACTTACCGACGTCACCGTGTCCTTTCCCGGCGGCCAGCCGGCTGACCACGCCACGATCACCATCGTCAGCGACACAGACGGTATCGCCAGCACCGTCCTGTTGCCCGCCGGGGCAACAGGACACAAAGATAGCGAATGCGAACGTGCGATGGCCGTGCGGCGCAACATCATTGCCGATGTGCGCGTGTGTGGGCAAAACACCATCACCGCGGGCGTCATGCTGGTCCGGGCGATCAACGACAACATCACACGCCACCCCTAGCCTAGCCGCGCGAGACGCTGGGGATGGGACGTGCTCGAGACCGTATTCATGCACGATGCATTCGTCGAAACACAGTGCAGCACAGTGCAATGGCCTAGAAAACCAGCCCGTAGCAGAGCCACACAACCAGTAGCACCGGAATGATAACCGCTAGTGTGATTGCCGCAACCACCTGCACGAAGGGGTGCGGGCGCACGGCGACCGTGCTTGCGCCAAGACCCGCCGCGACGGGAATCAACACGGTCGCGGCGAGGACCGCGATGCGGCCCGAACGCACGACACTGCCCGAATTTGGTGGAAAATAACCCTCTTCGAGCTTGACTGCGAACACCCAGTTGCCCAACACGTTGAACAAGAGCAAGGCGATCAGCGACATGACCGCCAGCCCCAGCAGTGCCAGGCCTGCCCCTAAAGCGTTGCGGTAGCGCGGTTTAGGCGGGCCGGGGTCGTCGAGTGGCATGTCTTAGACCTTCGTCCCCTTCGGGGCGTCGATCTCGTAGCTACCGGCGTCATCGGTGAAGGTGACCACGAACTGGTGTTTGATGTGGTCGATGGTCGCCTGGCAGGTGAAGGTATCACCCTTGACGATGGTGGGGTTGTGTCCGTCGTTGCAGGTCACGTCGCTGACGTTTCTGGCCCCGTAACCGTTTGGGTCCGATAAGACGTGAGTGACCGCGGCCTGCACCGCCGTGACGTCGAGTTGTTTGGTCATGAAAAAGCCCGGCGCGCAGAATCCCGTGATGAGCACAGTCGCGGCGATCACGGCAAGCGCTGCACCCAGGTACAGCGGCAGACGTTTGCCGCGCACAGCTGCCCGGGCCCGGGGAGCGCGTGGAGGGAACGGGGCTGGCCCCCAAACACTCCCACCACGGTTGGGCGGGTAGTGGTGCGGGTAGGGCATCGGCCCGCGCTGAACCGGCCCCGGGAACGGTTGTAGGGGGTGCAGCGCCTGGATCGGCGGCCCGTAGGGATGCTGGGGGCCGACGGGCGCGAGGCCCGGTGTGGGCGGGTAGTGCTGTGCTGGCGGGGGCGGCTGCAGGTGGCGCATGGGGAAACCTCTCTGACTGCGGCTGCCGGCGACGGACACCACAGCCTTGCGCTCAACACTAACGCAAGCACTAAACATGGCGCAATGTTCAAAACCATAGCACCGAGCTATCGGATTACACCGGAGTATGTCCACCCAGCCGGGTGGGCGTAACGCCTATCGGGGTAGTAAAACCGCTGGATGGCAGCTGTCAGCGTCACCGGTCACGCTCTGTGTATGCGCGGAGGCGATGCTAACAGGGATCGCGGCCATGCAGTGTTTCATTAGAGGGCGCATGGCCAAGGGGTGTACCCTTCCACCGAGCGCTATGTTTGATAACACCGCAGCAGCGCGGACGAGGGAGCGACAATTGACAACCAGCCAACTGACCAACATGCCCACGCTGATTGCGCGGGTAGGTCGGGCGACTCACACCCTTAGCCCGGCGGCCGGCGTGGCTTTTATCGGTCGAGAGGCCGGGGCCGCGGTCGGCGTGGATGACGAGCGTGTCTCGCGGCGGCATGTTCGCCTCGAACCCCAACCCGCGGGCTGGCAGGCCATTGACGCCAGCACCAACGGAATGTTCGTCGATGGCGTGGCGCGCAGCGCGGTGCTCATTACCGGTGCCACGACCCTGCACCTGGGGGCACCTGACGGGGTGGAAGTGCGCCTTACCTTGGACGTTGCACGTGATGAGTCGACCCAGTCATTGAGTCCGGTTCAGACCGAATACCCGTCGTGGGACGGCGAAAAGGATCCTGGGGTGGTGCGCGCGGGCCGCGCGGTCGCTGAGCGCCGCCAACAATTACGGCTCTCTCAGCGCGAAATCGACCGGCGCGGAATTCTCAACGCGAGCGCCCTGCTTAAGTTCGAAAAAGGTGTGAGCTGGCCACGTGCAAAAACGCTGGCGAAGCTGGAAGAGACTTTGGGGTGGCCTTCGGGCTACATCACAAGCCTGCGGCGAGGCGCTGCTCCGGCGTTGCCCGTGTCGCCCGCCCCTGTTCTGATGCCTGCTACCCGTGAGTCGGTCAGCGACGAGGCGACCGAGGTGTTGACCGAGTCCATTCAGGCGCCGATGATGGCGCGGACGGTGGAATTGGCCATGGAAACCCTGGGCACGGCCATCGCTGATTTGCCTGACCCAACCGCGCCGGGGTTCATCGCCAAAGCCACCACCATCCTGGCTGATCTACGCAAGCTTGAGGGGCTTGCTGCCAGCGCTGCGCGCCACGCCACGGGCGGCCCTGAGGCCGTGAAGGCATTGAGTAGGGTGCGGCGCAGCTACAACGATGTGATGATGCGGGCTGCTGGCTCGCCGACGGCCACTTTGGGCCAGCGGCTTTACGGGGCCCGCCACCGTGCAGAGCTAAGCCTGGAGGAGGCCGCGACTGGCGCCGGCTTGCCCATAGCAGTGCTTCAAGATGTCGAAGCCGAACGTCCCATTGCGCCCGAAGTCGCACAAGCGATCGAGAATCTCATCGCCGAGTTGACGATCACGTAACAGGAAGTGCGCGCGGCTCGACGTCGCGGCCGCGTCGTCAGAAAGCAACCAACCTCACGCAAGCTAGGTAAAGGTCGTGGGGTTGGCTGGCACGGTGGGCTGAATTCACGGAGCGCGTTGGGCGGTGTAGGCCTGGGTGGCTTGGCGGTGCAGTTGCTTTCGCGCACTGTGGTTTTCGACTAAGGCAACCCAATTCCAGATCAGGGCTGACCCCACGCTCCACCAACCGGCGAGCAAATTGTGCAGCAAAGCATTGCGTAGCGCGGCCTCGCATTGAGCGAGAGTCCCTGTGACGGTGTAGGTCTGGTTGAACATGAGGATGATCGCGCCGGTGTGCTTTCTGATGCGCACCTGAAACAGGCGTTGATCGCCGGCTGCGGGGTGCATCGGGTGGCTCGCCTGCGATGACGGCGGGACCGGCCAGGGCGCCGCGGCGGCAGGTGGCTGTGGGGGCGGGGGATAGACCTGCGACGGGACGTAGGGATGTGCCGCAGGGGGGTAGGGCTGCACACCGGGCGGGTACGGCTGCGCGCCGGGCGGGTAGGGCTGCGCGCCAGGGGGGTACGGCCCCGCGGCGGGGGGATAGGGGCGGGGTTGCTGGTGTCCGTATGGCTGGGGGTACCCGGATGGTTGCTGGTTGGCATTGGGCCAAGACATAGTCGCTCCGTAAGGGGTATGGGAGTGCAGGTTTCTAGGATATCGAGGGGAATGGGGCTGGCCCGCCGTTCGTGGCGAGCCGGCGTCAAGTCCCTTGGGGCGCGCTCAGTCTCGGGAGATCCCAGCGGTGGTTTTGGCCACGATGTCGCTTGCTTGCGTGGTGGTGTCCAAGCCACACCAGAGAGCGTCGATGATGACGTTGTTGGCGATCCCCATGGCACGTTGGCAGCTGGCGACGCTCGGGCCTGAGTGGGTCTGGGTGGCGGCCAAGGTGGTGTCGGTGCTCTGTGGCTCGCCGAGATTCCAGGTAAGGGGAGCATGGCCGGGTGTGATGACGGTGATTGACTGGTTGGCGCAGCCCGACCAGCGTGTCTTGGCTTGGCTGAAGAATTGCTGGGCTGAATCGGCGTCGCGGAAGCCGATCAGGGCTTGCATCAGCGCGTGCTTGGGCGCAACGGGTGCCGCGTCGTCAAGTATTTGGCCTTGCAGCGCGGTCCAGTTACTCCCTTGGTAGACGGCGGCTTCGGCCGGTTGGTAGATGTCTAGGCAGCCGGGATTGGACACTGTCTCCTCGTCGTGCCACATCTGCGAGATCGGCTTGCGCACGGCCATGGCGGTGGTGTGCGCGATGGTGTTGACGTCGCTGTCTTTGAGCAGCAGATCGGCAAGGTGCTGAGGCAAGACCGCCGGTGGTTGCCAGCGCCCCAGATCGGGTGCGGCGCTGGGGTGCCCGGCTTCTGTGGTGGTGCAGCCGGTCAGTAGTAGGGCTAAGGCGGCGGCGGTGAGGATGGTCGAGCGCACGGTGGCGGTCAGGCGCGGTGTGCGGCGACCGGTGGCGTGCTTGGCGGTGCCCGATCCACGGGCCGGGCCGCAGACGGGGAGTCGTTGGCTGGCGCTGTCGTCGACGCTGGCGATCGCGCGAGGTTCTGAAATGACGGTACTCATGGGGCTCTCCTATGCGGCGCCGGCACGAAAGCTGGGGGATTGGTGGTGGGTCTCGGTGTGTTCGGTGGGCTGCGGTAGCGGGGCCACCGCAATATCACCGATCTCGGCGTGGCGACGCCGCTCAAACTGGGCGGCCAGGAATGCGTAGACGGGTTTGAGGTCCTGCGGGTAGTCGCCGGGCAGGATCACTCCGCCCCAAACGCCGTGGGTGGCGCCAGTGGCGACCGCGTTGTAGCCGCAGCGGCCCAGAAAGGGGCATTCGGCGCACCGCTTGATCGCGCGGTGCCGGCGGCGTGCATCGAAGAACAGCTCGGGGTCTTGCCGGCAGGCCAAATCTTGGTTCGTGTGGAACAGGCGCACGTCAGCTGGCAGCTGCAAAGACGCGAACGGTCTTGCAACAGACCGGGTCTCGCTGGGGAGAGGAGGGAGGTTTGTCATCGGGGCGGTCCTTTCGTCTTTGGATGCTGGCGGGGGTCGTGATCGAGGTCGGGCGTTTGGTGAACGACGCGGCGCTTACGTGGGTGCTGGTGTCCGGTCCCGGTTGGGATGACGCAGACGCTAGCAATAAAAACACAGCAGTGCAATGTTTCAAAGCATTGCGCCCTGTTTCATGCTGTGTTTCAATGTGGGGCATGCAAATGAACGACTTCGCGCCTGGCGGCTGCGGCAGCGGCCCGGCCGGCGCTGATAACGGTCACCCCACCGCAGCGACCGACCTTTGCGCCACGCCGTCACCTACTCCTGGAGGACACCGAATGCCTGACCAGCCCAACGTGCCGATCACCCGTGCCGCGCATGACGCCCCAACATCACATGTGGTGCCGCAGTGGGCTGCGGCTCCCGCTGACTCCCAGGCCGAGGCAATTGATGTCTACCAACCCGGTCAACGGCCGGCTTTCGGCCCTGGCCCGGGCGAGGAGATCACGACTGTGTTGCCTCGCCGGCCTATCGGTTTTGCGGGGCCGGCTTCGATACCGCCTGCAGCACCGGGAATGCCGGCGTGGGGCGCGCCGGCCGGCTATTCGCCGTCGCCGTCCCGGCCCGCACCGAACCGTCGCCGGCTGCCGTTGGCGTGGATAACGGCTGGGTCCGCAGTCGTAGCCACCGCCCTGTGCGTCGGGCTCGTGATCAATTTCGCCAGCGGCTCCGACGGACCCGCCGACGTGAGGATCGCTCCGCGCTCGAGTGCCACGTCAACCGCGCCCAGCCCCAGCTCCACACCTGCGGCAACGATGCCACTCTCTGCGCTGCCAGGCGTGCTGCTGGATGTGACGACCCTCAACAGCATGCTGGGCGTCTCAAATCTCACGCCTAGGGCCGACGTGTCGCGGAATGACACGCTGGCCTTCTCCGGCGGGGACAACGATCACCCTGAGTGCGGCGGCGTCCATCACCCGGCGCTGCAACGAGAACTCGACAACAGCGGCTATCTGGGGGTGCGGATCCAAGCGGTCTCAGACCCGCGCATGACCGAGAACATCGTCGATGACGGAGCGATCTACTACTCAACGGCTAAGGCGGCCAACGACTTTGTCGACAAGCAAGCCCAAGCCTGGGAGAAATGCAACGGCATCACGCTGCATCCCGACCCGGCCCTTCATGACGGAATCTGGATGGTAGGCACCGTCGCCAATCGTGGCGGCATGGTCAGCGTCATCAATACCCAGGAAGGCGCCGAGGGTTGGCAATGCCAGCGGGCGCTTACCGCACGCAACAACGTCGTCATCGACGTGAACAGCTGCGGTTTCAATCGCAACGATCAGGCCATCGCCATCGCCACCCGCATGGCCGACCGCGTCACCCCGCATTAACCTCTGCCGCCGATGGTGGCCGGCCTCAAAATCGGCTGGCAATGCACTCACCGTGTGGCCGCGAGGCTGCACAAAGAAAGGAATGACGATGACCAGGATGTGGTTGTCGCCCAGGGTTATTCGGCTTGCCTTGCTCGTGGTGTCCTCGGTCTTGATCACGATGACGGTCGGGTGCACCGATGTTGTCCACGGCGCGGTGCGGGCAGCACCCAACCTTAAACCTCGCGCCCTGACCGGCCAGGTCATCAAAGGCGCGATGCTGAGCGACACCGAGCTCTCGCACGTATTTACTCAGTCGTTCGAAATCGACCGGGCACCTGTATTCGGCGGCCCCGGGGAGCTGTTCTGGGATTGGCCCGGCGCTAGACAAAGCGATTGCGCGGGGCTCAGCCACATCCTGATGGGTGAGGTGTACACCAACGCCCAGGTCCTCAATGTCGCGCACGAACAGTGGTGGGACTCGCACGCCGATCACGATCCGACGGTGATTGACCTGGAGGAGGGTGTGGTTGCGCTGCCGACAATGGCCGCCGCCGATGCGCTGTTCGCGAAGTTCACCGAGCAATGGACCAGATGTGTTGGCGCACGCGTAGATGCCGGCGTGGGTTATCACTACGAGGTCGGCGACGTGCATGCTGACGCCTCTGTCGTGGAAGCCACCGTGGCAAACCAAGACCAAGAAACCCGGTTGCGCGAGATGCATGCGCTCGGGGCGCGCGACAACTGCATCGTCGAGGTCTCTATCACCTACTTCCGCGACACTGCTGCTACTGCACCCGCCCCAGGCCACAGCGCGGGCGACGTCACCCGACTGATCATGAACAAAATTGGCGATCGCGCCTGACGTGCTGGTAGCAGCGGCTACCATTTTCTGATCTGGTTCCAGACCGACACAGTCGCGCGGCAACGCGGCAAAGGGGGAGAGGGATGGGCACACACGGCGTAGCCGATCCCGAGGGATCACCCAGTGCGCTCGTGACCGCAGCGATGAGCCAACCGCGAGCCCGCCATCTCAACTCCGCTCAGCGGGCCCGTCTCCAACGCGCGGCGCGCGATGCCGCGCTGCTCTACCCTGACAATTCCGACCTGCAGCAGTGCGCCATCGACGCCGCACTCGACTACCTCAACGACAGTGCTGACCTGGACGCCGACGGCGCCAAATGGCACCGAATCCGCCAGGAAGAGAGACGACTTGGTGCCCGGGTACGACAGCTGGCAGTGATGGCGGTCGCCGACAAAGCGATTTCAGAACGCCGGGCGGCTAGCGCGATCTTCGTCGATCGCATGGCCTTGCGCCGCTGGTCGGGAAAAACAGGCCACTCGCGAAAGACGGAGTCACCGCGGGGTCAGGAATCATCCCGGTGACACCGACACACCGAACCATGGCTCACACCGCGGGGATGTATGCACGCTGGAGCGCATCACTGCCGCTACTGACCGCCCTCATTACCGCGGGGATCGCGCTCAGCAGCGGCTGCTCGTCGGTCGTGACCGGTAACGCCGTGAAGTCCGGCGGCCCAGCACCGGCGGCGGCCAACGCGGCGCTGCTCGACCCCGGCAACTATCCGCGCCGACCCCGACCGCCATTGGGCAACGTGGCCGATGACGCCGCCGGGCACCGCGTCGAAGCCCAGCGCATGGCCGACATGGTAACCGGACCCTGGCAGATCGATGACAAGCTCATCAGCCCGACGAACGCGGAAATCGCACCCACCACCGCCATATCCGACCCGGGCCGGCTTTCGGTGCTGGTGCGCGGCGAAACAATCGCCCCGATCGCCACCGCACATCACTTCGTAGCCGGCTTCGTCAGCGGCCGCGCCACCCCGCCACCACCGAAAGGACAGGCCGACAGCGACAATCCCAAGATCCTGGACAACGGAGTGTTGCGCTTCCCCACCACCCAAGACGCCGCCGACGCCGCAGCCGCCATGGGCGCAGCCGACTTGGCCACCGTGCGCCCAGGCAACATTTGGGCCACCCGACTCCCCATTCCGCGCTACCCGGCCGCGGTGGCCGACGTTGCCGCCCTCTCAGGAGGCTTTGAAGCCGAATCGTTCACCGCGCACGGACCCTACGTGTTCTTCCAGTTCGCCGGCTCCAAAGAAAGCGCCGCCGCAGCCGCCGACATGATCGCCAAAACCCTGGACCTGCAAGGCCCTTCGGCCGACCACTTCCAAGCCACACCTGTAGACCAGCTGGCCTCCTTGCCCGCCGACCCGACCGGGCTGCTGGCCCGCACCGTGCCGGCCACCGAGCCCAGCATCAATCAGTCCGCGGTCTACTCCCCGCACGCCTCCCTGCATTTTCGGTCTGACCCAATCGCTACCCAAGCGATGTACAACGACGCCGGCATCGCCCGCGTCGCCGTCGACCGCACCACCGTCTACGAGGCAGTCGATACCACCGGCGCCCAGCGCGCCGCCGACGGTCTCGTGCGTATCGACGTCCCGTTCCTGGGCTACCACTCCGCGCCCGGCATCAACGGGCTACCCTCAGCGCGCTGCTTTGACCGCGGATCCGACAGCACCGACCTGGGCGCCGTGCGTTTCCTGTGCATCGCTACCGCCGAGCGGTACGCCTTCAAAGCCACAGCGGCCCAAGAGGTCGAAGCCCACCAAGTCATCGCCGCCCAATACCTGATGCTGACCACATCATGAAGGTCCGCGCACTCACCTTGATCCTCGCCGTCGCGGCCGCGGCGATCACGGTGGCATGCAGCACGACGATCGCGGGCAGCGCCATCAAAGCCCCGGGAGAGGCCAGTTCGGACGGTGTCGATCTCGCATTGCTCGATGTCGGGAATTTTCCCACCGCCCCGCGCCCCCCGATCGGCGTGGCCAGCGACGCGCTGCAAGGCGGGTGGGCAGAAGGGCGCCGCCTGGCCAGCGCTGTGGTGGGCCCCTGGGAGGTCGACCCCGACCTGATCGACTTCGCGCAAATGGAATCCGGCGTGGTCAAAGACACTGACGCGGTCAACTCGCTGCTGGGCGCCCCGCTGGGTGAGGCCCTTAACGGCCACCACTTGCTGGCCGGGTTTTCCAGCGCCCGTCACACCGACAAAGGCGCCTACAAAGACCTGCTCAACATGGTGTTGGAACTGGCCAGCCCCGCCGACGCCACCGCCGCGATCGCCGACATGGCCGCCAAAGGCGCGTCCTTGACCATGCCATTCGACACCAAACCTGTCCCCACCCAACCAGTCTCGATTCCCCGGTACCCCGCAACGACTGCGCTGAGCTACACCTGGACCGCGCACTACCCCGAACCCGGGGGGCCGCGTTTCACGGTGACCGCCCTCAGCGCTCACGGACAATACGTGTTGGCACAAGCCGCAACGTCGGCCGACAACGCCGATAGGGCAGCCCAATTGATCGCCACCACCCTCGATGTACAGCAGCCGCTGGTCGACCAATTCAAACCCACGCCACCTGATCAGATGGCTCAACTGCCGCTGGATCCTGATGGCCTCATGGCGCGCACCGTGGCACCCCGGCAAGAAAACGAGTCGATCAGCGACGGCGTCTATGACGCGCACGGCGCCCTGCACCTGGCTCCCGACGACCCGGTGCATTTGGCGGCGCTGTTCAAATCCGCTGCCGTGCAACAGGTGGCCTGGGTGGTGGAAACCAGGATCTACCAAACCCCGGACAGCGGCTCAGCCGCGCGCCTGGTGGCTGACATGACCGGCCCGAACCAGGTCGGCGGGATCAGTGGCATGCCCAAAGCGAAATGCTTCAACGAGACCCTGGCCTACTGGTGTGTGGCCCGCGCGGACCGCTACGCCTACGAGATGCAAAACGAACAAGAACACGCACTACATCAGATGATGGCCGCCCAATACCGCATGCTGACCGGAAAGTAAGCCCCTCATGCCGCTTGCCGTAGGAACCGTCATCGCCGGATACCGCATCGAAAACGTGCTGGGCTCAGGTGGAATGGGCACCGTCTACCTGGCCCGCCACCCCACATTGCCGCGCAGCGATGCACTGAAGATTCTGTCCGCCGAGCTGTCGGTGGACCGCCAGTTCCGGATCCGGTTCACCCGCGAAGCCGACCTGGCCGCCACCCTCAACCACCCCAACATCGTGCGGGTCTACAACCGCGGCGAAACCGACGGGCATCTGTGGATCGCCATGGAGTACGTCGAAGGAACCGCCGCTAACGATTTGGCGCGCGCTAACCTCACCCCGACCCGCATCGTGCGCATCATCACCGACGTCGCCGCCGCACTCGATTACGCACACTCGCGCCGGGTGCTGCACCGCGACATCAAACCCGGAAACTTCCTAATCTCGTCACCGGGCAGCGATCACGAGCGAGTGTTGTTGGCCGACTTCGGCATCGCGCGCGCCCTCGACGATGCGACCACGTTGACCGCGACAGGCTCGATGGTCGGCACCGCGGCCTACGCGGCGCCCGAGACCATCGAAGGCCGCCCGGCCGATCACCGCACCGACATTTATTCCCTGGGCTGCGCCTTGTTTCGGCTACTGACCAGCCGCACCCCCTACGAAGACAACTCATTGTCGGCAACGCTGGCCGGACACCTGATGCGACCCGTCCCGCACCCGACAGAAATCAACCCCTCTTTACCACCTGAGATCGACGACGTGATCGCCCGCGCGCTCGCCAAAGACCCCGATCAGCGCTTCCAAACGGCCGGCGCGCTGGCCGCGGCGACCAGCGCCGTATTCACCAATAACCCTGCGCCACCGACCACCACCGGCCCCACCGGGCCCCGGGCGAGCAACGCGACCAATCCCACGCTGAGCTATCCACCGACGCCGCCCCACGCCCAGCCGGTGTGGCCCGCCTATGATCCCCGCGGAGCAGCCGCGCCACCGAACAGTGCTATGCCCCAACAGTTCGCAGGTGTACCGTCCGGCCCAACGCCGACTGGCCCTGCCGGTTCCGCACCAACGCCCAAGGGCCGCAAACGCACTCGTCTCATCGTGGGCGCGACAGTGCTTGTTGCTGCCCTGGTCGCGGCCACCGTGGTGGGCATTCACCTGTTCGGTCACACCAGCGGCGACTTGGGCCCCTACCAGCCACAAACCCTGAACACCAAATTCGGCACCCTCAAACTCGAGCACCGCCCGGTGGCCATCGCCGCACTCGGACCCGGCGACCCCGATGCTGTGCTCTCGCTGGGCGCTCAGCCGGTCTTGATCAACGCCGCTGGCGCCACCACACCGAGCTGGTTGCAACCGCTCATGCACTCAACCCCACCGGTATTCGCGGCCGCTGATGCCGCCGCCATCACCGCGGCCAAACCCGACCTGATCATCGACACCGGCGACGTCGACCAACCTACCTACAACGCGTTGGCCTCGATCGCGCCGACACTGACCCGGCCCGCCGACAACAGCCAAGACTGGACGTGGCAGACACAACTGAACTGGGTCGCCACGGCACTGGGTCGCACCGACGCCGCCAAGACGCTACTGGACAAGGCGCAATCCGAGCAGAACACGATCCGCTCCGAGCACCGCAGCTTTCTCGGCAAATCGGCCGTCGTGATCAACTACACAGGCACCACGACCACGACCACGGCCGCGGCGACCCCGTCACCGCCGAGTAGCTACCTGGAAAGCATCGGCTTCACCTACAACCCCCACTACAAGCGCAGCCCTGGCGGCCCACCGCAGGTTCCCTTCAACATCAACGACGTCGACTACATCGGCCAGCGCAGCGACGTCATGCTGCTATTGCGGACCGACCCCGCCGCCGGCGGCGGCGGGTACGCCGGCTTGCCCGCCAAATACACCAGTTTCGGGGGCACCCTGGTCGTCATCGATGATCCCGCGACCATCACCGCCCTCAATACCGGCGGACCTGCGGCCACCAGCTACCTCAACACCGCACTGGTCACCAAGCTCACCAACCAAATCCACTAGCGCCTGTCCGACAATGTCGAGTCAGACGGCCCGCCACTGGTCCGGCTTCTTCTTGTCGGTGAGATGCCGAACGCGCGCCACCAGTGGTGAATGACCCTGCTTTTTTGCCCAGTCGATCGCATCCTGCTGGGTTGAGGCCCGGTGGAGTTCGCTATCAGCGTGGTCTTCGACGACATAGTGCGAGATAGCGTCTCCTTCGCGGCCTTTGGGTCGCGGTTCGACGTAGACGTTGCCCATGAGTGTTTCTCCGTTCTGCGTGCTGGTCAGACAATCTCTGCGTACCCAGCCCGTGGGCCCGTGTCACACAGCGCCGCGAGGTGACACGTGCGGCAGCCTGAAACGGGCGGCGACCATCCGCCACCTGTAACCAGGAGAGTCAGGACGTTCGCCGCAAGCGCCGCACGTCGTGTTCGACACAACCCACGCGTTCGGCCGCCTCTGCGACCGAGAGCTCGGGGTTAAGGAGGATTTGCAACTCGGCGGTAGTGAAGGTCGGTTCGACGTCCCAGGGAGCCTCATCCCACCCGGTTTCACTGAAGCCAGAAAACAGTTCGTCGCACATAGCTATCCTCACGAAACATGGAGAAGGACCGAAGATTTCGATGAATGAGGTAGGGGGCTGCGTCGCCCGCCGGGATGACCTCCGTGTGTTGATCGTACCGTCGCGGTGTTCCATTTGCTGGCTTACAGCCGCGTGAGATCGCAGGCTGTACGTCACTAGCCGATTCGAGGTCATCGCTCGTAACCACCCGATGCACGATCGAAATTCGGTGAACGACGCAGAAAAGTGCGGAGAGCGACGAGTGGGAAACCTGCGTAGACCCACTGGTGTCGAAGGCGCGAGGTCGGCCGCGATCGGGTGAACTTTAGAGTTCGAGGCCGTTGCCGCGGTTCTGGTGGCGGCCGCGGGTGCGGTCGCGTTCGGCGATGGAGTCCAATCGCTGTGCGGTGGCGGCGATGTCGCGCAGCTGCGCAAGCACTTGGGTGCGTTGGTACAGGACTTCGACGGCGCGGCTGCGCTCGGGGCTGGGTGTGCTGGTGGCGGCGAGGTAGTGTTCGGCGCGCTCGATGGCGGTGCGAGGTTGGGTGCGGCCGGGGTCGGGGGTGCCGAGGTGTTGGGTGTTGGGCAGGTCGTTGGTGAGCACGGCGATCAGGGTGTGGGTGGGCTGTCGATCACCGGGGGTGGCGACCAGTACAAGTTTGGTGTTGGTGGCCGCGGCGGTGTGGGCGAGCCAGCGCAGTTGTGCCGGGGTGAGGGTGTCGGCGTCGTCGACGATGATCAGGCTGCCCAGCGGTGGTTTGTGTCGCTGGGCGGTGAGGTCGGCGCGGTAGTCGTCGATGCTGGTGGTGGTGTCGGCGTAGGTGTGGTCAGGGGCGTTGTCGGAGCCGGTGACCGCCAAGGTGGTCTTGTTGTGGTGGTGGGCGGTGTCGGCGAGGGCGCTCAGGGTGGCTGTTTTGTCGGCACCGGGATGCAGGTGGAGCAGCTGGACGCTGTGAATGTTGGTGGTCAGCGCGCTAACGGCGCGGCGATGCGCGTCGTCGAGGCCATCGAGGGCGGCCGGCGGAGGTGTGTAGAGGGCGGCGGGGCTGGCAGCGCTGGCCGCGTCCAGGAAGTCGACTTCGGCCTGAAGCTGGTCGAGATCGGCGCCCAGATCGTAAGTGTGGGCGGGGGTTTGGGCTAGCGAGCGGGCGGCTGCGGCTTCGGCGCGGGCGAGCTGGTCATCAAGGTCGCGGGCGCGTCGGCGGGCGAGGTTGAGGGTGTCGGTGTCGGCGCGCACGGCTTGCGCGCGGCGCGCGTGCAGGTGGTGTTCGGTGACGATGCCGGCCTGGCCGCCGGCGCTGTCGATGAGGTCGGCGCGCGCACCCTCGAGGCGGTCGCGCGCGGTGCGTACCGCGGCGTCGACGTGCTCGGTTTGTTCGCTGACCTGAGTGTGGTGTTGCTGGTAGCGGTCCGCGATGTCGTGGTCGCCGCGTTCGGTGGCCGCGGTGATCGCGGCGGCAAGCTGGGTGAGGAGTTGATGGTGCAGCTCGGCGGTGTCTTCGGCGTGCACCCAGCGGCCATGCGCCTGGGCGAGAGCCTGCTGGTAGGGGCGTTGTTCGACGAGCCGTTGGTGCAGCTTGGCGAGTTCTGCAGCGGCCGCGCGTTCAGCGGGTCCACCGCCGCCGGACAGGATGGCGTCGACGAGTTGGCGGGCGTGGTGGTGGGCGGCGTCGCGGCGGGCCCGTAGGGCGGGGATGTCGATGTCGTCGACGTGGGCCGGGGTGTGGGGGCGGGTGGTGGGCAGGTCGGCGATGTCGAGGTCGCCGAGGTCGTCTTCGACGAACCCGTAGGAGTAGTCGTGGGGGTCGGGTGGGGGCTCGTGCAGGTCGGCGTCACCGATGTGGTGGTCGGTGAGGTCGAATTGCTGTTGGCCGGTGAATGTTTCGGCGCGCTCGGCGGGGTGGGGGATGTCGGGGTCGATGGTGGCGGCGTGGTGGGTGAGCAGTTCGACGCGGTAGGTGAGCAGGCGGGCGTATTCGTCGGGGCGGATGGTCTGGGTGGCCGAGATGTCGTGCAGGTGTTCGGCGGCGGCGGCGAGCAGATCGTGTGGGGGCCAGCTCGCGGCGGTGACCGCGGCGACCAGGCCGGGCCAGGCGGGGTCGGTGATGATGGCTTCGGCGATGCGGGTTCCGAATAGGTGGTGCAGCTCGGCGGTCCAGGGGGGCCGCAGTTTGGTGTCGGTGCCTTCCAGTGAGGGGGGTGCGAGGGTGCCGGCCAGGCGCCACCACAGGGCGGCGGCGGGCATGTCTGCGGGCAGGGGCCCGTGTTGGGTGGCGGCGTCGTGGAGGAGGGCGGAGACGTCGGCGCCGGCGCGGGCGGCGCCCTCAAGGTGGGTGGCCAGCCGCGGCCAGTAGGGGTCGTCGGTGAGGTGGGGGTTGATGGTGTCGGCCAGTTGGCGCCAGCGGGCGGTGTCGGCGCCGGCGCGGGTCAGGGCGGCGTCGAGGCGCGAGTGGATGACTTGTTGGATGATCGCGGAGCGGTTGGCGTGCTGTTCGGGGCCGGTGATGCGGGTGTCGGCGGGATCGACGTGGTGGGCGGCGCGAAAGACCGCGATTTCGGCCAGCAGGTTGCGGTTGCCGTCGAGCAGGGGCCGCGCCCAGGCGGGTGCGGTGGTGGCATCCCAGGCGCGGGCGGTGCCGCGGATGTGATCGGCGAGCTCTCGCACGAGGTCAGCGCGGGCGTGTAGGTAGGTCGCCCATGTTGGGTCGGTCGTGATGACGTCGGGGATGGCGGGCAGCCAGTGCAGCGGTCCACGGTCTGCCGCGTCGACGCCGGTGGGGGCTGGCAGACGCCAGTCCAGGACGGCGGCCGGGTCATGTGCGTCGCCCAGCGGGGTGGCCGCGGCGTCGTGGAGTGCGTCGATGGGGTCGTGTCCTTCGATGGCCAACAGGGCCAGGTGGCGGCGCAGCACGGGCCAGGCTTGGGCGTCGGTGAGGTGGTGGCCCAGGTGTGCGGCGGCAGTGTCGATGCGGGCCATGACGTCGGGGCCGGCGTGTTGTTCGGCGGCGGCGGTCAGCGCGTCGGAATACATGTCGGCGGCCAGGTGCAGCCGGTTGAAGGGGTCGGTTTCGGCGGCGGCGAGGGTGTGGGCGGATTGTTGGGCGCCGTCGCGGCCCAGGATGGTGGTCAGGATGTCCACGGCGGTGGGGGGGTGGGTGGCTTTGGGGGTCAGGATGCGGTGCGGGTCGGCTTCGGCGGTCGAGACGTAGAGATGGTTTTCGGTGCGGCCGCGGGTGAGCGCGACGTAGAGCTGTTGGCGTGAGAGGCGGTCGGAGCCGACAATGTGGCAGGTTCCTTCGGTGTCGCGGCCGCCGGCGGTCATGCCTTGGGCGGCGTTGATGGTGCTGGCGTATCCCAGCGTGGTGTAGGTGGTGACGTAGCGGGCGGGGAGGCGCACGGGGGTGGCCGGACCGCGCAGGGGGACGACGGTGATCGAGCCGTCGTCGTGCACGGTGCGGATGATCCAGCGGTGGCCGTTTTTGACCCAGGCGCCGTGGGTGGTGGTGCGTAGCCAGCGGGCGTTTTTGCGGGTGGCGACCCAGTCGCCGGCAGAGGCGGTTAGCCCGTCGGCGAGGGTGACGGTGGCCGCCGAGTGGGGATCGTGGGGGTTGCTGGCCGGGGAGTTGGGGGTGTGGGTGAGCCGGTCGAGGCGGGCCCGTTCGTTGAGTTGGGCGACCAGATCATTGGTGGGGGCGAGCAGGATGGAGTCACGCCCGGCGGCGCGGTCGGCGGCCCACGCGGTGTAGGCCAGGTCGGCGGCGGTGGCATCGGCGCCGACGTGGACGCGGTGGTGGTCGATGTAGAAGCCGATTCCGGCGGGATCTCCGGCGCGCATCGCCAGGCTGGCGGCGGCTTCGGCCTTGCCGGTTTCGGGGTGGGTGAAGCGCACGACGGTGCTCAGGGTGACGGTGTCGTGGCGCTCGGCCAGGTCGCGCAGGACACCGCCGGCCGAGACCGAGGCCAGTTGTTGGTCGTCGCCGATGAGGCGCACGCTGGCCCCGCGGGCAAGGGCGTGGGCGATGAGGGTGTCGAGGTCTGCGGTCGAGGCCATGCCGGCTTCGTCGACGATGAGCAGGGTGTCTGATCCGATGCGGTCGAACCACGTGCGAGCGGGGTCATCGGCGGCGGCGGGGCTGCCGTGGCCGGTGTCGGCGAGCTGGATGAGTTTGGCGATGGTGTCGGTGGGGGAGGCGAGGTCTTGGGCCAGGACTTCGGCCGCGCCGGCGGTGGGTGCCAACCCGATGACGGTGCCGCCACTGTTGCGCCAGGCAGCAGCCAGGGCGGTCATGGCGGTGGTTTTGCCGGTGCCGGCGGGGGCGAGTGCGAGCTGCAGGCGGGCTCCGGAGGTGGCCATGTCGCGCACCATGGCGGCTTGTCCTTGGTTGAGTTCCAGGCCGTGGTTGGCATGTGTTTCGGCCAGCGCTAAACCGATGCTGGTGTCATCGACGGCGCGCCCGTTGCGCAGGGTGGCTGCGGCCAGGATGCGCCGCTCCGCCGCCATGATGGCCGCACTGGTGTAGACGGTGGTGTCATGGCGGGTGTAGACGCTGGAACCGTCGCGCCGCAGCAGCGGCGCTGGCTCGTTTTTTTCCGTGTCGGCGTGGCTGCTCAAGGTGATGCTGTGCGCGGCGAGCGCGCTGGCGACGATGCGGTTCACCAGGTCGGGTCCGCCCGGGTGGTTGGCGTAACGCAGGGCGCGTTGGGCTTGAGCGCGTACGTGGTTGACCGTCCAGGTGGCTCGGTTCTCTGAGACGGTGGCGATCACGGCGGCGGCCTGCTCGTCGACCCATTGATCGGTGATGGCGACTTGTTGGGACGGGCTTTGGTTGGTGACGTCGGCGACCATGGCCGTGAGGGCTCGTTGGCTGCCGAGCACTTCGACGGCAGCCACGCGCCAGGCGTGGCGCTGCTCGGCCAGCGAGCGTGGTTCGTGCTTGGCTTGGCGTGTTTCCAAGGTGGCCTGCTGGGACAGTGCGAGCATCTCGACCACGGTGGGTTCACGCCCGTGGGTGGTGTGGAATTGCTTGGCCAGCTGGCCCACGCGGTGGTCGATCGCCGCGCTGCGTGAGGAGTATTTCTCTATTAGTTCGGCGGGGATGCCGACGATTTCGCGCACCGGCCGTTTGCCGGGTTTGGCCGCGGTTTCGGCGAAGTCGACGCCCAGTTTCGCGATTGTCAGGGCTTCGAGGCGGGTGTTGTACAACTCCGAGGCCGCGACCGTGGCGTGGTGCAGGGGGGTGCCGTCTAAGGCCAGCCAGCGCGGGACGCCGTCGGCGGCGATCGCTTGCACTTTGTTGCTGATCACCAGGTGGGTGTGCAGGTTGGGATCTCCGGCGCGGCTGTCGCGGTGATCGAAGGCGGCGGCGATCAATCCGGTGGTGTTGACCTGAGCAACACCGTGGGCGCCCATGCGGGAAAACGCGGCGTGTTCTTCGAGGAATCGCAGCGTGTCGGCTACGGCCTGGCGGTGGCATTCCTCGATCGCGCGAGCGATCGGTGTCGGCGCGATCGCCCATAACGCTGAGACGGATTTGACCGGGGTGAAGGTCAGGTCGTAGCCGGCCACTGCGGTGGTGGCTGCTCGTGAATTGCGTGCGATGAATCCCGACAGTTCCCGGTCATCGGCGGGCGGGCGAGCGTGCTTCTCGGTGAACATCTCGCGCCCGAGCGCGGTGCGGATCCGGGCCCGCACGTCGGCGGCGATGCTGTCGTGTTCACCGCTGCCGACCGTGATGTTGTAGTCGCGGTAGGCCTGGCGCAACCGGGTGACGAACTGGTTTTCGGTGTCGTGGACGGCAAACGGGCGACCCAGCCGTGCGGCAGCAAGCGCCCCGGATTGGCCCAGGCCAATGCCGGTCAGATGCTTGGTGATTCGATCGGCGTTGGGGTGCAAGCCTTCCCCGAATAGGGCTTTCATTTGGTCTTCGCTGACCTGAGATCCCGCCGCCACTGCCCATAGGTCGGCGACGATCGGGTCAGAGGGGTCGCGTGAGACGGGCTGGCCGAGTGCGGCCAGACCACCGCCCATCCACACGCCGGGGGATTCACCTTTGGTGCTGTAGTAGTCGCTGAGGCTGGGGCGACCGCGCTCGGTGGCATCGGCGGCCGCGACTTGCCGTATCAGGTACATGTACCCGTCTCCGGCGGTCAGCTTGTGTAAGCCCATCACCGCGACATCACCACGGTTCAACTCTCACATCGCCTCGGGCGTTACGCGACGCCCGCGACCGACAAGATGACGCCCGGGAGGTGCTCTCACAAACCGCCGTTACCGAATCGTCACCCTGAGTGCAAGAGGTGTGATGTTCAGTGAGTGGTGGTAGTTAGGTTGGCCTAAGTGCCGGTGGGCTGGTGTGGTGAGTGGTCGGGTCCGGGCATCGGGAGCGGGGGCAGTGGTGAGATTTTTGTGTCCGGGTGCGGCGTAAGGGTTTTGCGGGCTTTAGCGTGTGATGGATGGGAAACAAGGCGGTCAGCAAGGGAGCCCGGCGGGCGGCGCGCGAAGCGGCGGCCGCGGCGCAGGAAGAAGTCATCCGACGCACGAAGGCCAACGTCGAGGATCTCGCGGCGTTTTTCGACGCGCGCGATCGGGCCGAGGCGGTCGATGTGTGGTTGGCCGGGCGTCAGCAGGTGTTGGTCGAGCAGGCCGCGCAGCGGCGCGCGGTTCAGCGCCGGCAGTGCGGCCTGGCGCTGCGGTCGATGCGTGACCGCGGGGAGACGCTGCGCGAGATTGCACGCATGGCCGGGGTTAGCGAGAAAGCGGTGCGCGAGTTGATCCGCGAGGTCGAATCACCTGAGGCGGTGGCTGAGCCGGTCCAGGCGTCCGTGGGCGTTGGTGAGGGAACGGCGCGGGCGTCGGCTGCGCAGAGTCTGGCGGCCAATGGGCTTAGCGGCGCGGGTGCGTACGCGGATGGGCGCGTGGGAGAGCCGGTGTCAGCGCGGGCCTAGTGCAGGTTCGGTCGCGGTGTCGGTGTGCGCTGAGATGATGGCGGCGACAGGCGACTTGGGGTCGCTGGAGCCGAAAGCAGTGGGAGTTATGGGGGTTTCGCAACCGCTACGGTTGGTGGTCGATCCGCGGGCGCATGTCGAGGAGTTGTTGCGGTTCGAGGCGAACGTTGTTCGCGGCCCGGGTGCGGAGGACTGTGCGATCTGGTGTTCGGCGATCGGCGCGGATGGGTACGGGCGCTTTTGGGTGCGCCGTGGCGGCGCGCGGATCATGGTCCGGGCCAACCGTTATGCGCTCGCCGCGGCCTTGCAGGGGCGAGCGTTGGAGCCGTGGGTGCGCGCACTGCATGGTTGTGATAACCCGGCGTGCGTTCGAGTGAGCCGGCGGGGCCAGATCGGTCTGCTGCACATCATCGGCGGCTCGCAACGCGACAACATGCAGATGATGGCGCGCGCTCGGCGCGGCGGCGGCCGGGTGGTCGTTCGCCGCGGCGATCACGGGATTAAAGCGCGCCGCGCGCGGGCAGTGGCGCTGCGCGAAGCGGTGCGCCATGGGTGGGACGCCGAAGCCGTCGAGGCGGCGCTGCTGGGGTCGACCGACCCGACCCTGTGGTGAGCGCATGGGCGGTAACGGCATTGTGCCTGTCGACGGGGTGGCGGAGTCTGTCGTAGGAGGATCCTGGTGATGCGCAGTGCGGCGCGTGGAACGCAGCGCTGCGAGAGCCCAATGCAGTGTCAGCGATGGGCGTGTGGCGGGTAGGTGTCGGCGGGCATTGCCGGGCGGAACGGATTGGGAGCTGTTTGTCGCGAGCGCCCGGAGTGCGGCGCGCGCGGAGCGCGTTGCTGGCGACGGGCTGGC